>NZ_JBNAZM010000036.1:0-50746 GCF_051195215.1 Arhodomonas sp. AD133
AGACCGCCTTCAGCTCAGGCTCATCTCACTGTGGAATCACGCCCCCCGCTCAGGCTCATGTGTCGTTGGACAAGGCTAAGTGTTGACGCCGCAGTCGTTGCCGTTACAATACGCGTCTCACGACAACGTGATTCCCCGGTAGCTCAGCGGTAGAGCAAGTGGCTGTTAACCACTGGGTCGGCGGTTCGAATCCGTCCCGGGGAGCCAACAAGACAGGTCATGAACCGCTCCCCGTGAGCGGTTCATTACTTTCTGGGGGTCGTACTCCGCGACCACCTCGGCATCCTCCACCAGGATGCGATCCACGAAGCTGGCGAAGAACGCCCGCGTCTTCTTCGGATTCTCCGATTCCTTGATCGCGCCGATGAGCGCTCAGGCATTGGCAACCGGAGCGATAACGCTCCGATCGTCATTCGAGGGCGAGTTGGCACGGGTACTGACCGGCCACCACTGCCAGTTCCTGGTCGGATCTACCCGCTCCAGGGCGGCGATGTCCACTTCCCCGACGGAATCCAGCCAAAACGCAACCCAGTCGTCGGGCAACTCCAATGGTATTCGGTCGTGAATCGCCTCGAGACCACCGCAGGGATCCCGGGTAACCACCACGACCGTAGGCTCCTTCTCACCGTCTGCCCTGATCGGTGCGCGGCCGTAGAGCGCGGCCAGCGCCATTGGTCGACCATCGGTCCGGCAGACGTAGTACGGCTGCTTGCTGCCCGGCGCCCGCCGCTGCCATTCGTAATAGCCGTTGGCGGCCACGACGCCGCGGTGGCCGCGCATCATGGCCGGTTTCCACATGGCGCTCTCCATGAGGCGATCGAGCTTGGCGTTGATGACCTGCTTCCATCGCCCCTGGATACGGACGCCCGGTCCCCAGATGCGTTCCGAGACCTGGCGTTCGCCGCTGCGCTCGATGACAACCGGGATAGAGACGCCCGGCGGGGTGTTATAGCCACGGTCATTCGGCCAGGCGCGCGAAGGTCTCCATCCGTCGAGCTCCGGAAAACGGAGCACGACCGCGGCTGCGGGCTGGTTGAGGTCGAGGCGTCCGCACATGCACGAAGTATAGCGGTGCGACGACCACCTTGGCCGGCCGGTCACAACGGCCCCGGCTACCAGGTGGTGGCATTCGGGCCGTTTCGCGGCCATTTCTTGCACATGCCTCTCGTCGGATCGGGGTGGACTTCCGCCGAAGCGGATGAAAAGGTGACGCGAATTGCCTGTTGCTCTGGAGCAACAGATGTCATTCGATAACGCAGAACTAATCCTATGTTTTTGCGATCACTCTACATAGTCGCCCTCACCGCCTTGGGCACACTCCCGGCGATAGCTGGCGGCCCCACGGTCTCCGTGGCCATGGTCGACAAGGGGCTGTCCACGTTCTATGTGCCGGTCACCATCGAAGGCGCGGGAACCACGGAGTACCTGCTGGACACGGGTGCCAGCTACATGACGATCAATCAGCACATGCTGGGCAAGCTCCGCGATACAGGAAGCGTCGAGCATGTACGCGACCTCATCGGCACAATGGCCGATGGGCGGGAGCGTCGCGTCCCCATCTACCGAATTGGCCGAGTGGAGATCGGCGCGGGCTGCGTCCTTGAAGATGTGGAAGCGGCCGTACTCCCCGGGGGAACCCGAAACCTCCTCGGCCTGAGCGCGCTCCGTGACGCCGCCCCGCTTCGCATCCACATGGACCCGCCTCGCCTGGAGCTCGCGGGCTGCTCAGTAGACGCCAGCCCGACCCGCACCGCTCAGCTGCAATGACGCTTGCGGCGGCCGGACGCGCCGTATGGCACGTCCGGCAGTGCGCACACGATCACCGTGAGGCGCCGAACTCGTCAGCAACACGGCCGAGATATTCGCGGAAAGCCGCCCCCAGCTCCGCGTGCTTGAGCCCATAGTCGACGGTCGCCTGCAGATAGCCCAGCTTGTCCCCGCAATCGTAGCGCGTCCCCTGGAACTCGTAGGCGAAAACAGGCTCGTCGCGCATCAGGGCGGCGATGGCGTCGGTTAGCTGAATCTCACCCCCGGCACCGGGCCGGGTCTGCCGCAGCTTGTTGAAGATCGAAGGATTGAGGATATAACGCCCCACGACACCCAGCGTTGAGGGGGCTTCCTCGGGGCTCGGCTTCTCGACGATGCCATTGACCCGGCTTAGCCGGTCACGAACAGCCTCCGAGGCGACGATGCCGTAGCGGTCCGTATGCTCGCGCGGCACCCGCTGCACACCCAGCATGCTTGCCACCTCGCTGTCGTACTGCGCCACCATCTGCGCCAGGCATCCCTTGCCTTCGGGGTCGTCGATGAGGTCGTCCGCCAGAATCACCGCGAATGGTTCATCACCAACGATGGGTTCCGCGCACAGCACCGCGTGACCAAGGCCAAGGGCCTCGGACTGGCGCATGTACACCGCCGTAACGCCGTTGGGCAAAATCTCGCGCACCTGCTTGAGCTGCTCGTGCTTGCCTTTGGCCTTCAGCTCCGTCTCGAGCTCGTAGGCCTTGTCGAAATGATCCGGGATACTGCGCTTGTTCCGCCCGGTGACGAAAATCAGCGTCTCGATCCCCGCTTTCACAGCCTCTTCCGCCGCGTACTGGATCAAGGGTTTGTCCACCACCGGCAGCATCTCCTTGGGATTCGCTTTGGTCGCCGGCAGAAAACGCGTACCCAGGCCCGCTACGGGGAACACTGCCTTGCGAATGCGTCGCGTCATAGTCAGATCACCGTTCATCAAGGATTGGGAGCGTACTCGGTACCTGTCGACCGCCCTCGGCTTGGCGTGCACCCAGGCGTCGGCAGGGCCATAACCCGGTCATCAATATTGGCTTTAGCGCGTCACAGGGAAACTCGCAAATCCGGCGAACACTGTGAGCGTGGCAATACCGACGAAACGGATCGCATTCTGCGCGAGCGGGCCGTTACGAGAAAGGCCGCGCAGTGCGCGGCCCATATTCACCTCGGCTGACGGCCGCAGGTAGGCGTCATTCGAGGGTGATGTCGTCGCGCAGCGACTCCACGGTGGTCTCGCCGATACCGTCCACCTTCGTGAGGTCGGCAAGCTGCGAGAACGGACCATTCGCCTTGCGATACTTCACGATGGCCTCCGCCTTCACGGGACCGATACCGTCGAGCTGTTCGAGCGCCGTCGCATCGGCCTTATTGACGTTAACGGCGGCCGCGAAGGCCATGGGGGCAAAAGCGAGGCAAGCGGCGATTACCGCGGCGTGGAAACGCTTCATCACGCGTCCTCCATGATACGTTGAGTGCGACAACCGGCGATCCGATCGCCGGGCGATTGCCGGGGATGCAGTCCGTTACCCCGACACTCGACAGAATACCTGTTGCAGGGCGGCAACGCCAAGCAATGTATTACCCTGCGTCAACGATCTCTTCGGCGATCACTTCAAGAGCGCGAGCGGGATCCTTCGCCCGGGTGACCGGGCGCCCGAGGACCAGATCCGTTGCGCCCGCCTGCAAGGCGGCCGCCGGTGTCATGATCCGGCTTTGATCCCCGGCCGCAGTACCGGCGGGTCGAATACCCGGGGTAACAAGCCGAAAGCCGGCGCCTTGCGCAGCCCTCAATGTGGCCGCTTCCCGGGCAGAGCAAACGACACCGTCCAGCCCCGCGGCCGCGGTCAGCGATGCCAGGCGGTGAACCGCGTCGTCCACGGGACCCGCGATTCCCACCTCGGCCAGCGTCTCCTCGTCATGGCTGGTGAGCACGGTGACCCCGATCAACAGCGGGCGTGACGACGCGCCCTCCACCGCCTCTCTCGCCGCTGCCAGCATGCGGCTGCCTCCGAGCGCGTGGACGTTGACCATCCACACCCCGAGGTCGGCGGCTGCACGACACGCACCGGCCACCGTGTTGGGGATATCGTGGAACTTGAGGTCGAGAAAGACGTCCCAGCCGGCATCGACCCATCGACCGACCATGGACGGGCCTCCGCGGAGAAAGAGCTCCTTGCCGACTTTCAGCCGACACCCACCCGTGGGCAGGGTGGCGACCAGCGCCTCGGCCGCTGCAACGTCATCGAAATCCAGCGCCACCACGATCCGGCGGGCGGCGTCCGTGAACTCATCGGTCATGGTCATTCTCCCTGCAGCCCCTTGATGGGCTTGATACCCCCCCAGGTTCGGCAGCTCGGACACTGCCAGTGCAGCTGTCGGCCGGTGAAACCGCAGCGCTGGCAACGGTAGGCATTGCGGTCACCTATAAGCGCCTGGAAGAGGTGATGCAGTACGCGCAGATCCCGCTGCCGGCGCCGATCCGGATCCTGGTCATCGATGTTGAGCTCGATGAGCCGATTGAGACCGCGTACGGAGGGACGCCGGCGCAGCTGCGAGGCCATGAATTCGATCGCCGCCTGCCGCCCTTCAGACGCCGCGATAAGCTCGGAGAGCTTCATCGCCACAGAAGCCCCCTCGTATTCGTGCATCACGCGATAGAGAAAGCGCCGGAAGCGCGATAGCTGGTCGAGCTCCTGGTAGCAGCTCTCCAGAGGCGGCAACACTTCGGGCAGATAATCCAGGTCCTGGGTCCGCACGCGCCGATAAGCGCGAATGGCCGCCTTCGTGTTGCCCTGCTGACGCTCCCACGCGCCCCGCAGCATATTCGCGCGCACACAGGTGCTGTCATACGCCAGTGCCCGCTTGAGCAACTGCCGCACTTTCGCGTCGTCGCCGTCCCGGCGCATGGCCTCCTCTGCCATCTCGCAAACGAACTGGGCACACTGCGTGCCGAGATTCTCGCCGGTTAGCCGGGAGAGCCGCTCGGCCACGGCCACGGCGTACTCCCATTCGCGTTCCTGCTGGTAGATATCGAGGAGATGGCGTAACGCGGTCGCCGCATGGTCCTCCTGTTCGGCGACTTCGCCGAAAATCGCTTCGGCACGATCGAGCAGGCCGGCACTCATGTAATCCTTGGCCAGTTCGAGCATGGCATAGGCGTGCTGCCCCCGCTCGAGTGACGGACGGGCGATAAGGTTCTGATGGATGCGGATGGCGCGATCCACCTCGCCGCGACGGCGAAAGAGGTTGCCCAAGGCGAGGTGTGTCTCCACGGTGTCGGAGTCCACCTCGACCATCTGGGTGAAAACCTCGATGGCCTTGTCCGGCTGTTCGTTCAGCAGGTAGTTGAGCCCCCGGAAGTACTCCGGGGAGAACGCGGCCTGCGTTCCCGGAGCCACACCGCGACGCTCACGCCGGCCGATGAACCAGCCGGACAAGGCCGCCACCGGCAGTAGCAGCCAAAGCAGCTCGGGCATCGTCAGGGATTGTCGCGCAGAGGCAGCTTGCGAAGCTCGTCGAGCTCCTCGCGGGTCTGCCGGCGTTCGCGTCGCAGTCGCCTAAGCTCGCGGCGCTGGCGCAGAATCAGCGCTGTGGTGGAAAGAGCGCCGAGCACGGCGCCGCAGAGCAGCGTGATCGCGAGCCATAGCGACAGCGGCAGGGATGCGGTGGCGAAATAGTAGTTCAGGCTTACCGCATTCGCGTTGAGCATGGCGAAACTGAGGCCGAGGGCGATCACAGCGATGGCGAGCAGCAGGAATACAAGACGTCGCATGTGTCTGGAGATCCTTCCGTACAGATGAGACCCGCTCGGGCGCACTCATTCTGACGCATGGGATTCAACGAGTCACGGCCTGTAGCACCTGTCGTGGTGCACAGGCCCCCGCGGGAGGGGCTGGAAGGCGGGATGCCCGGTCGCGCGGACATCCCGAAAAACGTCGTGACTCGCCGACGTCAGTCGCCGATCGGCTGATGGCTGCCGTTGTTCACGCGCTCGCGCATCTGCTTGCCGGGCTTGAAGTGAGGGACGTACTTGCCCGGCAACGCCACCGGATCGCCCGTTTTCGGGTTACGACCGATCCGCGGCGGCC
This sequence comes from Arhodomonas sp. AD133, assembly GCF_051195215.1. NCBI lineage: Bacteria > Pseudomonadati > Pseudomonadota > Gammaproteobacteria > Chromatiales > Ectothiorhodospiraceae > Arhodomonas > Arhodomonas sp. AD133. The sequence continues at coordinate 5,883 of NZ_JBNAZM010000036.1, forward strand.
GATGATGAAGCGAGAAGCTGCCGAAGCCCCGGATTTCGATGCGCTCCCCGGAGGACAGCGCCTCGCTCATGTGCTCCAGCAATGTCTTTACCGCCAGCTCCACGTCCTTGTAAGGGAGGTGTTGCTGGTGGGAGGAGATCAGTTCGATCAATTCTGATTTGGTCATCGTACTACCAGCAAGATCATCCGCCGTGATTTGGCGAGGGCAACCCCGAATCAAAAAGGCCGGGGAGCGCCCGCGCAAACGGGCGCCTCCCCGGCCACACGGGCCGGATTACTCCTGGTCCTTGTTCTGCTGCATCTGCTCCTTGAGCAGATCGCCGAGCGCAGTCGTACCCGCGTTCGATGGGCGACCGAAGTCCTCCACCGCCTCGCGGTCCTCCTGCTGGTCCTTGGCGCGCACCGAGAGGTTGATCATCCGGTTGCGGCGATCGACGGCGGTAAACTTCGCCTCGACCTCGTCGCCCTCCTTGACCACCTGACGCGCATCCTCGACGCGGTCGCGGGAGATATCGGAGGCACGCAGGTAACCCTCGACCTCGTCCGCAAGCGTGATGGTCGCGCCCTTGGCGTCCACCTCGCGCACGGTGCCGCGCACGACGCTGCCCTTCGGGTGCTCGGCGACCCAGCTGGAGAGCGGATCCTGTTCGAGCTGCTTGATGCCCAGCGAGATGCGCTCGCGCTCCGGGTCCACCGACAGCACCACCGCCTCGACCTCTTCGCCCTTCTTGAAGTCGCGCACGGCTTCCTCGCCGGCGTCGTTCCAGGAGAGGTCGGAGAGGTGGACGAGGCCGTCGATGCCGCCTTCCAAGCCCACGAAGATGCCGAAATCGGTGATCGACTTGATGGCACCGGAGACGCGGTCACCCTTGTTGAAGTTGGCCGCGAACTCGTCCCACGGGTTGGGCTGGCACTGCTTCATGCCCAGCGAGATACGACGACGCTCCTCGTCGATGTCGAGGATCATCACCTCGACCTCGTCGCCGATCGCCACGACCTTCGCCGGGTTCACGTTCTTGTTGGTCCAGTCCATCTCGGAGACGTGGACCAGACCTTCGACACCTTCCTCGATCTCGACGAACGCACCGTAGTCCGTGATGTTGGTCACGCGGCCGTTGACGCGGGCACCCTCGGGGTAACGCCCCGCGATGTTCTCCCACGGATCCTCGCCGAGCTGCTTGAGGCCCAGGGAGACGCGGTTGCGCTCGCGATCGAACTTGAGAACCTTGACCTGGATCTCGTCGCCGACGTTGACCACCTCGGAGGGGTGCTTGACGCGGCGCCAGGCCATGTCGGTAATGTGCAGCAGGCCGTCGATGCCGCCGAGATCGACGAACGCACCGTAATCGGTGAGGTTCTTGACGATACCCGGCAGGGTCTGACCTTCCTGGAGCTTCTCCAGCAGGGCCTCGCGCTCGGCGCTGTACTCTTCCTCGACCACCGCGCGGCGGGAGACCACCACGTTGTTACGGCGCGGATCAAGCTTGATCACCTTGAACTCGAGGTCCTTGCCCTCGAGGTAGGTGGTGTCGCGCACGGGGCGAATGTCCACCAGCGAACCGGGCAGGAAGGCGCGCACGTGGCCCAAGTCCACAGTAAAGCCACCCTTGACCTTGCCGCTGATCTGACCGGTCACGGTCTCGTTGGCCTCGTAGGCCGCCTCGAGCTTCGTCCAGACACGGGCGCGCTTGGCCTTCTCACGGGAGAGACGGGTCTCACCAAAACCGTCCTCCACGGCGTCGAGTGCCACCTCGACCTCGCTGCCCACCTCGATCTCGACGTTTCCCTCGTCGTCGACGAATTGGGTCAGCGGAATAAGGGCCTCCGACTTCAGGCCCGCATTGACGATGACATCGTCACCGTCGATTGCGACCACGGTGCCATTGACGATGGCGCCAGGACGCATGTCGGTGTTCGACAAGCTCTGTTCGAACAGTTCTGCAAAGCTTTCGCTCATGGGTGAGTTGATCCCAGACCGTAACCAGTCAAGTTGTTGCCACTACATAACGAAAACGACCGCCGGCCCGCGGGCCGGAGGTCGTCTCACCTTGTCGAGCCTCCAGGGCCGTCGATATTCAAACGGCGGCACACCTGGCTCATGACAGCCTCGGTTACTTCATCCACCGAGAGCTCGGTGGTGTCGAGCTCCACGGCGTCGGCAGCCGGGGCGAGTGGAGCGACCGAGCGGGACGCGTCACGGCGGTCCCGGGCGGTAATCTCCTCTAAAAGATCGCTCAGGTTAGCACCGACCCCTTGCCTCATCAACTGTTTATAGCGCCTGCGGGCCCGCTCCTCAACCGAAGCGGTCAGGAATATCTTGACCGATGCGTCGGCGAACACAACCGTTCCCATATCGCGCCCGTCCGCCACGAGACCGGGCGACTGGCGGAAGTCGCGCTGTCGCTGCAATAGCGCCTCGCGCACTGCCGGATGAGCGGCGACACGCGAGGCCAGATCTCCGCAGGCCTCCGAGCGAATGGCCTTCGTCACGTCGGCCCCGTCGAGCTCGACCGCGCTCGCCTCGGCACCATCGGTGGTGAACCGCAAATGCATGCGGGCGGCGATTTCCAGCAGCCCCTCGACGTCGTCACTGTCCACACCAGCCTGCACCGCCGCGTGTGCCAGCACGCGGTAGATCGCACCGCTGTCGAGCAGATGCCAGCCGAGATGCCCGGCCACCCGAGCGGCCACGGTCCCCTTTCCGGTCCCGCCCGGCCCGTCGATGGTGACCACCGGTACGGTCTCACTCATGAACGCCTCCGCAAACCTGGAAATCGATGGGCGCGCACCGCCGCGGCTCTCATGCCTGCTGGACGTCGATCGCCAGGCCCACCCGGCGTGCCTCGTCGACAAAGCTCGGGTAGGAGGTGGCGACATTGGCACAGTCGTCGACGGACACCGGGGCATCGGCGATCAGCGAGGCAACGGCAAAGGCCATGGCGGTACGATGATCCCCGTGCGCCGCTACCTTGCCCCCGCGAAGCGAGGGGCCACCCTGGATGATCATTCCATCGGGCCGCTGTTCGAGCCTCACGCCCAGTGCCTCGAGACCGTCGGCCATCACGGCTATGCGGTCGCTTTCCTTGACGCGCAACTCCTCGGCGCCCTCGACGATCGTCTCGCCTTCGGCGCCAGCGGCGGCCACGAACAGCACCGGGAATTCATCGATGGCGAGCGGTACGAGCTCACGTGGCACGCGCACCCCATGCAACGGCGCATGACGCACCCGCAGGTCGGCCACTGGTTCACCGCCGACCTCGCGCTGGCCAAGGACTTCGATATCCGCGCCCATCAGACGCAGAATCTCTATGACACCAGTGCGCGTCGGGTTCATGCCCACATGCTCCAGAATCAGATCCGAGCCGGGAGCGATGCTCGCGCCAACGAGGAAGAACGCCGCCGAGGAGATGTCCGCGGGAACCTCGACCCGACCGCCCTGCAGGCGCCCGTTGCCGGAGAGACTCACCCGGTTGCCCTCGCGAGCCACCGGGTAGCCGAAACCGGCGAGCATGCGTTCGGTGTGATCCCGGCAGGGAGCGGGCTCGGTCACACACGTCTCGCCACTCGCATACAGCCCGGCGAGCAGAAGCGCGGACTTGATCTGGGCACTGGCCACCGGGAGTGCGTAATCGACCCCCCGTAGATCGTACCCGCCGCGCACGGTGAGCGGTGCAGTGCCTTCGGCAGAGGTCTCGATGCACGCCCCCATGGCAGCAAGCGGCTCGGTGATGCGGCGCATCGGCCGGCGGGTGAGCGACTCGTCCCCCACCAGGACACTGTCGAAGGCCTGCCCGGCCAGCAGGCCGCAGAGCAGGCGCATGGCGGTGCCGGCATTACCCATGTCGAGCGGTTCGGCAGGCGCGCTCAAGCCATGAAGGCCGGCCCCCTCTATACGCAACCGACCCTGCTCCGGTCCGTCGATGGCTACCCCCATCGCCCGGAACGCGGCGACGGTTGCGAGCACGTCCTTACCCTCGAGCAGGCCGGTGACCTCCGTGCATCCCTCGGCAAGGGCGCCGAACATGACAGCACGATGAGAGATGGACTTGTCACCGGGCACCCGCAAACGGCCGTGAAGCCCATTGCCACCACATGCCCGGAAAACCACGTGCCTCTGCGCTGCTTCCACGCTCACTGTCCGCCCTATTTCTCGAATACGTAAAGGTAATCGTCCCGCGTCCGCTTCGCCCGCCGGAAGACCGCTTCCAATGCCTCGGCATCCCCGGTATCGACCATCCGGGTGAGGTCATCGAGGTCGTCGCGATAGTGGCGCAACGTCTCCAGCAGTGCCTCGCGGTTGGCCACGCAGATATCGCGCCACATCACCGGATCGCTCGAGGCGATGCGGGTAAAGTCCCGGAATCCGCCGGCGGCATACTGGAACACTTCGTGGCTGGCATCCCAGCGGCCGAGGGTATCCACCAGCCCGTAAGCGAGCAGATGGGGCAAATGCGAGGTGGCAGCGAGCATGCGGTCGTGGCGCCCGGCCTCCATATCGATCACCTCGGCACCCGTCGCCTCCCACATCCACCGCACCTGGGCGTGAGCCCGGGGGGCCGTCTGCCCTGCCGGTGTGAGAATCACCCGCCGGCCGCGAAAGAGCGTGGCGAAGCCCGCCTCGACGCCGGCGCGCTCGGTTCCGGCGACGGGGTGCGCGGGAACGAGCCAGCGCGGGATCTCGCCGAAGACTGCCTCGGCGTCGGCCAGCACACAGGCCTTGGCGCTGCCCACGTCCGTGACCACACAGCCGTCGGGAACTCTGCCGCGCATGGCCTCGAAGACACTTCGCACCGCCCCCAGCGGAACGCCGAGCACTACCATGTCCGCGTCGGCCACGGCACGGCCCGGATCGGTGCTCCAGTCATCCGCCACCCCGAGCTCGACGGCGCGCCGTGGTGTGGCCTCGCTGCGCCCGACCGCCACCACCTCGCCGACAGCACCGGCGTCGCGCAGGGCTCGCACCAGGGAGCTGCCGATCAGCCCCATGCCGATCACTACGAGCCGGCCGATCCGCATCATCGCGTACGCTCGACGAGACCTGCCTGCCGCGCTTCAGCGAGGGCGTCGAGGAAACGGTCGTTCTCGGTGTCCGTACCGAGACTCAAGCGCAGGAAACGCGGCATCCCGTACCCCGCGATGGGACGCACTATGACGCCGGCGTGCAGGAGGCGTTCATGAACCTCATGCGCCTGCTCACCCACCTCGATAGCCAGGAAGTTACCGGCACTCGGCAGCACGTTGAGCCCCTGCTCAGTCAGTATCGCAGCCACACGATCACGCTCGACGCGGTTACTTGCCACGGAGCGATCAATATGTTCGCGGTCTCCCAGCGCCGCCACCGCCGCCGCTTGCGCCGCGGCATTGACATTGAACGGGTGCCGCGCACGGTTGAGAAGATCGGCGATCTCGGGGCTGGACATCGCGTAGCCGACGCGCAGGCCGGCCAGGCCGTAGATCTTGGAGAACGTGCGGGTTATCACCAGGTTCGGGTATCGTGTCAGCCAGGGCACGCACTGGACGTAACCCTCACGATCCAGGGCATAGTCCACGTACGCCTCGTCCAGGACGACGATCACCTCGCGGGGCACACCGGCGAGGAAGTCCTCGAGCTCGTTGCCGGTCAGCCAGGAACCCGTGGGATTGTTGGGGTTGGCGATGAACACCACCCGCGTCCGGCCGCTGATGCACGCCCCCATCGCCGTGAGGTCATGGCCATAGGGCCGGGGATGATCCGCTGGATTGGCGGCCGCGACGAGAGCGTCAGCGCCCACTGTCCGCGTCGCGATGGCGTAGACCGCGAAGGCATGACGGGCTATAACCGCCTCCCGGCCCGGCCCCAGGAATGCACGCGCGACCAGATCCAACACATCGTTGGAGCCATTACCGAAGGTCAGACACTCCGGCGGCAACTCGTGATGCGCGGCGAGCGCATGACGCAGCTCGTACGCACTCCCCTCGGGGTAGCGATGCAACCCGGAAGCCGCCTCACGCACGGCCGCGGCCGCCCGTGGGCTCGGTCCCAGCGGGTTCTCGTTGGAGGCGAGCTTGACGATATCCGTCACGCCATATTCCCGGGCGAGCTCGGCCTCGGGTTTGCCCGGCTGATACGGATGCAGATCACGCACGCCGGGAACGGCGAGATCGCAGAAAGAGAGACTATCGACGGCCATGGGCGTTCCGGATTCCGGGTTTCGAGTTCCAGGTTTCACGTTGCAGGTTCCAAGTTATCACCCTCCCGGACTGAACGCGCGCCGTGCCCAAACACAAAGCGGCCTCCATCTTTCCCGGGTGCCGGCCGCTTGGGCCCGCGACCTGAAACTTGCAACTTGAAACCCGCCGCTTTCTTCCCGCTCAGTGCGCAGCCCGGGGATACGAGCCGAGCACCTTGAGCAGGCTCGCGAGCTGCTGGATTTCGTCGAGAGCGCGCTTGAGCGTGGGGTCGTCCGCATGCCCGAGGATGTCGACGAAGAACACGTACTCCCACATCCCCTGGCGCGACGGACGCGACTCGATGCGGCTCATGTTCAGGCCGTAGCGCGCAAGCGGCGCCAGCAACCCTGCCAATCCGCCCGGCTGGTTGGAACGCGAAATCACGATGGACGTCTTGTCCTCGCCGGTGGCGGGCGGCGTGTTGTGACCGAGCACCAGGAAGCGCGTGGTGTTAACGGCGCCGTCCTGGATGTTGGGGTAGAGAACGTCGAGCTCGTAGCGCTCCGCGGCGGCATCCGAGGCCACGGCAGCCGCGCCCGGTTCTCCGGCGGCGAGACGGGCAGCTTCGGCGGTGCTCGACACCGGCACCCGCTCGATGCGCGGAAGATGGCTGTCCAACCACGCCCGGCACTGCGCGAGCCCCTGCTGGTGGGAGTAAACCCGCGTGATGCTCTCGAGGCGTTCCTCGCGGCTGACGAGGTTGTGACGCACCGGCAGTTCCACCTCGCCGACGATCTTGAGATGGGAGGTGAGGAAACGGTCGAGGGTGTGGGAAACCACACCCTCGGTGGAATTCTCCACCGGCACGACACCGTAGTCGGCATTCCCCGCTTCCACCTCGCGGAAGACCGCATCGATCCCCTCCTGGGACAATGCATTCATGCCGTGGCCGAAGTGCTTGAGCGCCGCCTCCTGCGTATACGTGCCCTCGGGGCCAAGGAAAGCGACGGCGAGTGGCTGCTGCAGCGCGAGGCACGAGGACATAATCTCGCGGAACAGCCGAACGATATCGCCATCCGGCAAAGGCCCCGGATTGGCGGCACGGATACGCTTGAGCACGGCCACTTCACGGGAGGGCCGGTAGAAATCCCCCGCCTCGCCGGTATCGCGTTTGATCCGGGCGACCTCGCCCGCGGCTTCGGCGCGAGCGTTGACCAGTCGCAGGATTTCGTCATCCAGCGTATCGATGCGCTGGCGCACTTCCTCGAGGCGGTTCTTCTCGTCGCTCATGCGGCGGCGCTCCCTATTCGATCACCCGCACGGAGAGCACGCCCTCGATCGCACGAATGCGGTCGACCACTTCGCGGGGAATCCGGCCGTTGATATCGACCACCGTATAGGCGAGCTCACCACGGGACTTGTTGTACATATCGTCGATGTTCAAGTCCGCGTCCGCCAGTGCCGTGGAGACCTGGCCAAGCATGTTGGGCACATTGCTGTTCGCCACGGTCAGGCGGTCGCCGGCGCCGTTGCGTGGCAGCACCATGCCGGGGAAATTCACCGAGTTCACGATGTTGCCCGTCTCGAGATAATCCCGCAGCTGATCGGCAGCCATCACCGCACAGTTGTCCTGGGCCTCGTGGGTCGAGGCGCCCAGATGCGGCAGCGTCACCACCCTGTCGTGCCCCTTGAGCGAATTACTCGGGAAATCGCAAACGTATCGGCGCAGCGAGCCGTTGTTGAGGGCCTCGACCACGGCTGCCTCGTCGACGATACCAGCGCGGGCGAAGTTGAGCAGTACCGCGCCTTCGTGGACCTGGCGCAAACGCTCGGCGTTGATGAGCCCGCGAGTGGCCTCCACCTGCGGCACGTGCAGCGTCACGAAATCGGACTCCGACATGACCTCTTCGACGCTGTGCGCCTGTTTCACGTTGGCTTCGAGCTTCCAGGCGCTGTGCACGGTGATCTGCGGATCATAGCCGATAACCTTCATGCCCAGCGCATGGGCGGCGTTGGCCACCAGCACACCGATCGCGCCCAGACCGATGACGCCCAGCGTGCGCCCGGGCAACTCGAAACCGACGTAGCGCTTCTTGCCCGCCTCCGCTTCGCGGTTCATCTCGGCGTCGTCGCCGGCGAGGCCATTAGCGAACGACCAGGCCTCGCAGATGTTGCGCGCGGCGAGGAACATGCCGGCGATCACCAGCTCCTTGACCGCGTTGGCATTGGCCCCGGGTGTGTTGAACACCGGGATGCCGCGGCGGCTGAGCTCGTCGACGGGGACATTGTTCACGCCCGCACCGGCGCGGGCCACGGCCTTCAGGGTTTCCGGCAGCTCCATGCCGTGCATCTTGTGCGAGCGCAGCATGATGCCGTCGGGATGGACCATCTCCGAGGAAATCTCATAGGTCTCCCGCGGCAGCCGATCCAGTCCCTTGGCCGAAATGTTGTTGAGCGTGAGAACCTTATACATTCGTTTGTCGCTCCTCTCGTTCCGAATGACGCAGGCGCCGGCTCAACCGTGGCGGCGCGCGAAGTCGTTCATGAAGTCAATGAGCGCATCCACACCCGCCTCGGGCATGGCGTTGTAGATGCTCGCCCGCATACCGCCGACGCTGCGGTGCCCTTTGAGCGTGGCAAGCCCGGCGTCTTTCGCCTCGCTGAGGAACGTGTCGTTCAGCGACTCGTCGGCGAGCACGAACGGCACGTTCATCCAGGACCGGCAGGCGGGATCCACGGGATTGCGGTAGAAGTCCGACCCATCGATGGCCGCGTAGAGCTTGTCGGCCTTGCGCTTGTTGATCTCGGCCATGCCCTCGAGACCGCCCTGGCGCTTGAGCCACTTGAACACCAGCCCCGCCATGTACCAGGCGAAAGTGGGCGGCGTATTGGCCATGGAGTCCGCCTCGGCCATCTTCTGGTAGTCGAAAACTGCCGGCGTCTCCGCCATCGCGCCACCGAGCAGGTCCTCGCGCACGATCACCAGGGTCACGCCTGCCGGACCGATGTTCTTCTGCGCGCCGGCATAAATCAGGCCGAACTTGGACACGTCGACGGGGCGCGAGAGCAGGGTCGAGGACATGTCCGCGACCAGCGGCACGTCACCGGTATCCGGCGTCCAGTGAAACTCCAGGCCGCTGATGGTCTCGTTGGGGGTGTAATGAAGATACGCGGCATCGCTGGAGCGCTGCCAGCTGTCGAACGCCGGGATGGTCATCGGGTCCTCGTTGCCGCCCTCGGCGACGACGTTGACCTCGCAGAACTTGCGAGCCTCGGCGATGGCCTTCTTGGACCAGTTGCCGGTGTTGACGTAATCCGCCGAGCCGCGGCCGCGGAGGAGATTCATGGGAACAGCCGCGAACTCACCCATGGCACCGCCCTGGAGAAAGAGCACCCGGTAATTATCCGGGATAGCGAGCAGTTCACGCAGGTCCGATTCCGCCTCGGAGGCGATCGCCACGAACTCCTTGCCGCGATGGCTCATCTCCATCACGGACATGCCCGAACCCTGCCAGTCCAGCAGCTCCTCACGGGCTTCCTGCAGTACTTCCTCCGGTAGCGCGCCCGGGCCGGCGCTGAAGTTGTACACTCGCGACATCATTCGCTCCTGCAAGCTTTCGAAGTGAAAACCGGTTAACGGCGGGTCATTCCTCCTCGCCGTTTTCGCCATCCAACGCCTCGATGCGCGCCACGCCCGCGAGACTCTCGTCCTCGGCGAGGCGGATCAACTTCACGCCCTGGGTATTGCGCCCCACGCACGAGATCTCCTCGACGCGTGTGCGCACCAGCGTGCCGGCGTTGGTGATGAGCATGATCTCGTCGCCGTCAACCACCTGGGCGGCACCGACCACACGGCCGTTACGCTCGGAGGTCTGAATCGAGATCACGCCCATGCCGCCGCGGCCGCGCCGTGGATAGTCGGCGACCGCGGTGCGCTTGCCATAACCGTTCTCGGTGGCGGTGAGGACGTCACCGTCACCGAGGATGATGAGCTGGATGACCGACTGCCCGGGTTCCAGGCGAATACCCCGCACACCGGTGGCCGTGCGCCCCATCGGGCGCACCTCGTCTTCACCGAAGCGGATGGCCTTGCCCGCGTCGGTGAGCAGCATGATCTCGCGCTCACCGTCGGTCACGCCCACGTTCACCAGGTAGTCGTCATCGGCCAGGTTCACGGCGATGATGCCGGTGGAGCGCGGACGGGAGAAATGCGACAGCGGCGTCTTCTTGACCGTGCCGGTACGCGTGGCCATGAACACGAAGTGCTCGTCGTCGAACTCGCGGATCGGGAGCACCGCGCTGATGCGTTCGTCCTCCTCGAGGGGCAGCAGGTTGACCACCGGCTTGCCGCGGGCGGTACGACTGCCATGAGGCAGCTCGTAGACCTTGAGCCAGTACACCTTGCCACGGCTGGAGAAGCACAGCAGGTGGTCGTGGGTATTGGCGACGAACAGCTGATCGACGAAGTCCTCGTCCTTCATGCGCGTCGCCGCCTTGCCCTTACCGCCACGGCGCTGTGCCTGGTAGCTGTCCAGGGGCTGGCTCTTGGCGTAGCCGCCGTGGGAGAGCGTCACCACGACGTCTTCCGGCGGTATGAGGTCTTCGGTGGTGAGGTCCACGTGATCGACGAGGATCTCGGTGCGGCGCTCGTCGGCATAGCGCTCGCGCACCTCCACGAGCTCCTTGCGGATCTCCTGCATCAACCGGTCACTGCTGGCGAGGATATCGAGCAGATCCTCGATGGTAGCCAGCAGATTGCGGTATTCCTCCAGGATCTTGTCCTGCTCGAGACCGGTGAGGCGATGCAGACGAAGATCGAGAATCGCCTGGGCCTGACGCTCGGACAGCCGGTACTGGCCGTCGATCAGACCGAGCGCCGGATCCAGCCCTTCCGGGCGGGAAGCGCTGGCGCCGGCGCGTTCGAGCATGTCGGTGACCATGCCCGGCGCCCAACGGCGCTCGAGCAGCGCCTGCTTGGCCTCGGCCGGCCCCGGCGAGGCCTTGATCAGCGCGATCACTTCATCGATGTTGGCAAGCGCGACCGCCAGGCCTTCCAGCACGTGGGCACGCTCCCGGGCCTTGCGCAGATCGTAGACCGTGCGCCGGGTGACCACTTCGCGGCGGTGGCGCAGGAAGGCGTCGAGCACGTCGCGCAGGTTGTGCTGCTTGGGCTGGCCCTGGTGCAACGCCACCATGTTGATGCCGAAGACGGTCTGCATCTGGGTGTGCTGATAGAGGTTGTTCAGCACCACCTCGGGCACCTCGCCGCGACGCAGCTCGATGACCATACGAATGCCCTGCTTGTCGGACTCGTCGCGCAGCTCGGTGATGCCCTCGATGCGCTTTTCCTTGACGAGCTCGGCGATCTTCTCGAGCAACCGCGCCTTGTTGACCTGGTAAGGCAGCTCCGTGACCACGATGCGTGGCTTGCCGTTCTTGGCATCTTCCTCGAACTCGCAACGTGCGCGCATCACCATGCGTCCGCGGCCGGTGCGATAGGCCTCGCGGATACCCGAGACACCATTGATGATGCCCGCCGTGGGCAGATCCGGGCCGGGGATGTACTCGATGAGATCTTCGACGGTGAGTGATTCGTCGTCGATCAGCGCGACGCAGGCGTCGACCACTTCGGCGAGGTTGTGCGGCGGCACGTTGGTGGCCATGCCCACAGCGATGCCCGACCCCCCGTTGACCAGGAAGTTGGGGATCTTCGTCGGCAACACCGTCGGCTCGGACTCGGAGCCGTCGTAGTTGTCGATGAAGTCGACGGTCTCCTTGTCGATGTCGGCGAGCAGCTCATGGGCGATGCGCGCCATGCGCACCTCGGTATACCGCATGGCCGCGGCATTATCGCCATCGATAGAGCCGAAGTTGCCCTGTCCGTCGACGAGCATGTAGCGCATGGAGAAGTCCTGCGCCATGCGCACGATGGTGTCGTAGACCGCCGAGTCACCGTGGGGATGATACTTACCGATGACGTCACCGACCACGCGCGCGGACTTCTTGTACGCCTTGTTCCAGTCGTTACCGAGCTCGCGCATCGCGTAGAGCACGCGGCGGTGAACAGGCTTCAGACCATCACGCACATCCGGCAGGGCGCGGCCCACGATCACGCTCATGGCGTAATCGAGGTACGACTGCCGCATCTCGTCTTCGAGGTTTACCGGCAGTATCTCCTTGGCAACGCTGGACATCGGGTGGTCTCACTCGGGTTGTTCGAAACGCGGATCCCGGCGCTCCGGATGAGGGCCGGAGGCCTCATGAAGCGCCGATCGATTCATCAGCCGCCGCGCGCGAGCCGATCTCGGTCAGCGGGCGAGGCGCGGTGGCGAATGATCAATCAGCGCTGCCTGTTCGGGAACATCGCATCCTAGCACAGATTGGGCGCCCCGCGGTGGGGCGCCCCGGGAGCCGGATCAGCCGCCGACCCGCCCCGCCGACTCCACCACGACGGTCTCGCGCGGCACGTCGGCCATGCCGTGGGAGCGGCCCGTCGGCAGTGCGGCGATGGCGTCGACCACGTCCATGCCGTCGACCACGCGGGCGAAGACGGCATAGCCGAAGCCGCGCTCGCCGTGATCGAGGAAATCGTTGTCGGCAAGGTTGATAAAGAATTGCGAGGTGGCGCTGTCCACCGCCTGGGTACGTGCCATGGACAGGGTTCCGCGCTCGTTCTCGAGGCCATTGTCCGCCTCGTTCTCGATGGCCTCGCGCGTGGGCTTGCGTGCCATGTCCTCGGTGAAGCCGCCACCCTGAATCACGAACCCGGGGACGACGCGGTGGAAGATGGTGCCGTCATAGAACCCGTCGTCCACATAGCCGAGGAAGTTCTCCACGGTAACCGGCGCTTTCTCCGGATAGAGCTCGATGCGGATGTCGCCCTTGCTCGTGTGGAAAACGATTTGCGGGTTGCCTGCAGCCGCAGCGCCGCCGGTGACCATGCCCGCCAGCGCCAGAGCCATAAGTGCCTTCTTCATGCTGTCTCCTTGTTGCTCGAACTCCCGTCCACATCGCCACCGGCGGCGTGTCCCAGCCGGCGCAAGCGCTCTCGGTTCGGGGCCTCTACCGCCCCGCGCTCCGTCACCAGCACGTCCACCAGCGCAGCCGGGGTAACGTCGAACACCGGATTCCAGGCCCCGGTGCCCTTCGCCGCGATGTGTTGCCCGCCAAACCCTAGCACCTCATCAGCGGACCGGTACTCGATGGGAATATCAGCGCCACTGGCTGTCGCAAAGTCCAGGGTGGAGCTCGGAATCGCGACCATGACGCGCACGCCGTGGGCGCGCGCCGCGAGCGCCAGGGCGTACGTGCCAATCTTGTTGGCGACATCGCCGTTCGCCGTCACCCGGTCAGCGCCGACGACCAGCCACTGTACGCCACCGCTTTGCATCAACGCGGCCGCGGCGCCGTCGGCTATGACATCCACGGGAATATCATCGGCGAGGAGCTCCCATGCCGTCAGCCGCGCGCCCTGCAGCCACGGTCGGGTTTCCGTGGCGAATACCCGCGCCACGCGACCCGCCGCCCAGCCTGCCCGGATGACGCCGAGGGCCGTACCGAAACCAGCCGTCGCAAGCGAGCCGGTATTGCAGTGCGTGAGCACCCCGCAGCCGTCGCCCAGGTACGCAGCGCCCACCTCACCCATGCGGCGATTGGCGGCGAGATCCTCGGCATGAATGGTACGCGCCTCTTCGAGCAGGCCGTCCACATCGGCGCCAGCGCCGGCCCGGTCACGCATGCGCGCCACCGCCCAGCCCAGATTCACCGCAGTCGGCCGCGCGGCCGCCAGCATCTCCAGCCCCTCGGCCAGAGTGCCGGCGCGCGCGGCAAGCACCGCACCATAGGCGGCGGCGATACCGATCGCCGGCGCACCGCGCACGACCATGGCGCCAATCGCCTCCGCCACCGCTTCGGCAGTCCGGCAACGCTTGTGAACCACTTCCACGGGGAGTCGGCGCTGGTCCAGAAGCACCAGCTCGCCGGCAGCGTCGTCCCACTGCACCGCGCGTACGCGGTCATGTCGCTCCAGGGTCAATGGCGGACCTCCAGTAGTCTCCCGGGTCGCAAGTGCGTCGCATCGCTGCCCCGGGAGACTGACCAACCTTACATGCCGGGTCCGATTGTCGCACACTGTCGCGCATTTGCCGGAGGCTTGATCGGAGGGCTGCATGGACACGGTGGATCTGATCATACACGCCGGCTGGGTCGTGCCCGTGGAGCCGCGGGGCGCCTGTCTGGCGGAGCACAGCGTGGTGGTGCACAACGGTCTCATCGAGGCGGTGCTGCCCACTGCCGAGGCACGCGCGCGCTACCGCGGCAGCGTCGAGCGCGAGCGCCCGGGCGAGGTGATCATGCCCGGCCTGATCAATGCGCACACGCACGCGGCCATGAGCCTGTTACGCGGCCTCGCCGACGACCTGCCGCTGATGACCTGGCTCAACGAGCACATCTGGCCCGCCGAGGCCCACCATGTCGGCCCGGAATACGTGCGCGACGGAACCCGGCTCGCGGTCGCTGAAATGCTCCGCGGCGGCACGACCTGCTTCAGCGACATGTACTTCTTCCCCGACGTCGCCGCACGCGTCGCCCGCCAGGCTGGCATGCGCGCCATGGTGGGGATGATTTTCATCGATTTCCCCACAGCCTGGGCCGCGGACGCCGACGAGTACATCGACAAGGGCCTGGCTGTACACGACCACTGGCGCGACGATCCGTTGATCACCACCGCCTTTGCGCCCCATGCGCCGTACACGGTAAGCGAGACCAATCTCGCACGATTGCGCACACTCGCCGACGAGCTGAGCGTGCCCGTGCACATTCACCTCCACGAGACCGCAGACGAGATCCAGCAGAGCCTGTCGTCGAGCGGCGAGCGCCCAATCGCACGCCTGGACGACCTGGGACTGCTGTCGCCGAACCTGATCGCCGTGCACATGACCCAGCTGGAACCCGCGGAGATCGATCGCGTGGCGGAAACCGGGGTGCACGTCGTGCACTGCCCCGAGTCCAACCTGAAGCTCGCCAGCGGCCTGGCCCCGATCAGCACGCTCGACACCGCCGGCGTGAACATCGCCATTGGCACGGACGGAGCCGCGAGCAACAACGACCTGGACATGTTCGGGGAGTTGCGCACCGCCGCCATGCTCGCCAAGGGTGTCGCCCGCGACCCCGCGGCCCTGCCAGCGTTCCGTGCGCTGGAGGCCGCCACGCTCGGCGGCGCCCGGGCACTGGGGCTGGACGCCCGTATTGGCAGCGTGGTGCCCGGCAAAGAGGCGGATCTCATCAGCGTGCGCCTGGACGCCCTGGAGAGCGAACCCATCTATCATCCGATTTCGCAGCTCGTCTACGCCACCGGCCGCCACCAGGTCTCCGACGCCTGGATAGCAGGCCGCCCCGTGCTCCAGGACGGCACACTCACCACGCTGGATACCGCGGAGATCACCGCCCGTGTCCGGGAGTGGCGTGGTAAGATTGCCGCAACATCCGCCTGACACCCGACCCATGCCGCAAGCGAGTGACAACGTCCATCCGCACGAGCTCGAGAAGTTCGAGCGCGTGGCCGCACGCTGGTGGGACCCGGAAGGCGAGTTCCGCCCCCTCCA
Source organism: Arhodomonas sp. AD133 (assembly GCF_051195215.1). Taxonomy (NCBI): domain Bacteria; kingdom Pseudomonadati; phylum Pseudomonadota; class Gammaproteobacteria; order Chromatiales; family Ectothiorhodospiraceae; genus Arhodomonas; species Arhodomonas sp. AD133. The sequence continues at coordinate 21,635 of NZ_JBNAZM010000036.1, forward strand.
CGAAATGAACCCGCTGCGGCTCGAGTTCATCGAGCATGCTGCCGGCGGGCTGACGGGCCGCACTGTCGTAGACGTCGGCTGTGGTGGCGGCGTGCTCGCCGAGGGCATGGCCGCGCGCGGCGCTCACGTCACCGGTATCGACCTCGCCCCGCAGAGCCTGGAAGTGGCGCGCCTGCATGCACTGGAAAGTGGTGCCAGCGTGAGCTACCGGCAGTGCGCGGCGGAGACACTGGCCTCCGAGCAACCCGGCGGCTTCGACGTCGTCACCTGCCTGGAGATGCTAGAGCACGTGCCGGACCCGGCAGCCATCGTGCGGGCGTGTGGCGAACTCGTTCGCCCGGGTGGAACCGTCGTGTTCTCCACGCTCAACCGCCACCCCAAGGCCTGGGTGCTCGCCGTCGTCGCAGCCGAGTACATCGCCGGCCTGCTGCCACGCGGCACCCATGACTACCGTCAGTTCATCCGCCCTTCGGAGCTGGCACGGTGGGCGCGGGAGCCGGGGCTGACGCTCACCGAGCTCACCGGCGTCCACTACAACCCGCTCACGCGCAGCTTCAGTCGCAGCAAAGACGTGCGGGTCAACTACCTGGCCGCGTTCCGCGCGCAACCGTCAGGGCCTGTGGACCGATACCACCAATGACCGCACTCGCCCGCGCCGTACTCCTCGACCTCGACGGCACGCTCCTCGACACCGCCCCCGATCTGGTCGGTAGCCTCAACGACCTGCGCGCCGAGCTCGGCCTCTCCCCATTGCGGCCGGAACAACTCGCCACGGTGGTCTCCCACGGCAGCGGCCCGCTCGTGCGCCGCGGCTTCGACCTCGAACCCGAGGACGCACTGTACGAGCCGCTACGCCAGCGCCTGCTTGCCATCTATCGCGACCGCGTGCACCAGGAGACCCGCGCTTTCACGGGGATGGATACGTTGCTGGCAGCACTCGACGAGCGCCGGGTCCCGTGGGGCATCGTGACCAACAAGCCTGGCTGGCTCACGCGACCGCTGGTCGAGGAGCTCGGCTACGCCAACCGCAGCGCCTGCCTGGTCACCGGCGACGACCTCGCCAAGCGCAAGCCGAACCCTTACCCGGTCTTGCAGGCCTGCCGGGACATGGCTCTCACCCCGGCGGATTGTGTGTTCGTCGGTGACGCCCAGCGTGACGTGGAATCCGGGCGCCGCGCGGGCACACTCACCCTGGTCGCGCTGTTCGGCTACATCCACGCCGAGGATCGGGTGGCCCACTGGGGCGCGGACGGTCTCATCGGCCACCCATTGGACGTACTCAACTGGCTGGCGGCTCGTTAGTTAGGAACGCCCCCGGCCTCGCCGGGACGGCATCGCGCCTCCCTCGCCACGGGCATCGCCACGACTCGTCGCCGCACCCAGGCCGGGGTACTTCAGACAATGCAACGAAATACCGCTACACGGCACCACGCGTCGTCACTTGCGACAGGTTCGGCCGTAACCCTTACGGCACCCGCGGCCGACGGGTATACTCCGCGCCCGTTACCGTAAGCCACCGGACCCGTCATGCAGCCGCAGCAATACTGCCGGGACAAGGCGGCCCCCACCGGGTCGAGCCTCCACTACGCGCTGCTCTTCGCCCCTGACGAAGCCACCCGGGCCGACCTGCTCGCGGTCAATGCGCTGCACGCGGAGCTCACCGCCATTCCCGCCTCGGTCTCGGATCCGGGCGTCGCAGCCGCCAAGCTCGGCTGGTGGCGGGAGGAGATCGAACGGGCGCTGGACCACCAGGCACAACACCCGGTCACCCAGGCACTTGCCGCGGCGGATGCCCGCCGCGCACTCGACCGCGAAGACATCGGCGCCCTCCTCGACGGCGTTGCAATGGACCTGGAGTACGGCGCCTACCCGAGCTTCCGCGAGCTCAGTGTCTACTGCCACCGCGTAGGTGGCGCCACGGTGCGCCTCGCCGTGGCCGCCTGCGGCGGCGATGCGGATGAATGCGCTACCTATGCGCACGATCTGGGCATGGCGCTGGCACTCCTGCGCATAATTCGGCGCCTGCGCCCCCACCTGGACGCCGGCCGGCTGTATCTGCCGGAAGATGAGCTCGCCGCCGCCGGCCTCGACCGCGAGCACCTGCTCTCGGCACCGAACGATGCAACCACCCAGCGCTTTCTCGACGAGCAGGCCGCCCGCGTCGAGGAATTCCTCGCCAACGCACTGGTGCGTATTCCGGCCAGTGAACATCGCCGGTTACTGCCCATCACCGTGCACGCCGAGCTCTATCGCCACCTGCTGCGGCGCCTGCGTGCCGACGGCATGCCCGTGCTCACCCGGCGGCACCACCTGACACCCCTGCGCAAGCTCTACCGCGCCTGGCGCATAGCCCGCCGCGAGCGCGCAGCCGATCGCAGAAACGGAGCGCACGCATGAAACCATCCGCCGCCACACCGCTTCCCCCCGTTGACGCCGCGCCGGATCTCACCGGCCGGCGCGTCCTGATCACCGGCGCCGGCAACGGCCTCGGTCGCGCCATGTCGCTCGCCGCCGCCACCGCCGGCGCCACCGTTGTGCTGCTGGAACGGTCGGTGCCCGCCGCCGAGGCCGTTTACGACGAGATCGAGGCCGTCGGCGGACCTCAGCCGGCGATCTACCCGATGGACCTGGCCGGAGCCGGACCGGACGACTACGCGGAGCTCGCCGACCGACTGCGCGACGGCATTGGCGGCCTGGACGCGCTGGTGCTCAACGCCGCGGAGCTCGGCAAGCCGGCACCGCTGCAACACTATCTGCCCCAGGCATGGCTTCGTACACTGCACGTCAACGTCAACGCCCCGTTCCTGCTGTTGCAGACTTGCCTGCCACTGCTGCAGGCAACACCGTCACCGCGGGTGCTGTTCATCAGCGACGAGGCCGGTCGCGCCGGCGTGCCCTTCATGGGCGCCTACGGCGTATCCAAATGGGCACTCGAGGGATTGATGTTCACGCTCGCCGCGGAGCTCCCCGACGACAGCCCGTTGCGGCTGGCCAGCGTCGACCCTGGCCCCATGCACACCATGCTGCGCCGCCAGGCGTACGCGGCCGAGGATCCCGATGGCCTGCCGCTGCCGGAATCCGTCGCACGCCGTCTGCTACCGCTGCTCGCAGTCGAGGGCGACATTCCCCAGGCCGCCGTGTATGATTGCGCGGGCTGAGCCCTGGCTGACCCGGCGCAAACTTGAACGCCTTCACAGTCAGAGCCGCCCCACCGCGCGTATAGTGCGTGCTAATGTCATAGGCCTAAGGACCAGAGGGGAGAGACGCGCACATGGACGCCTCGCGCATTCTCGACGCCATCATCCGCTCGAACTATCGGATGGCGCTGCTCAACAGCAGCGAAAGCGATCGTCTGGTCGCCCTGTTCAAGCGCCTCACCCTGACCACCGGCCGCGCCATCTATCACTGGCGCCCGAACATGGGGCTGTCCCGCCTGGGGGTGGAACACATCCTCATCCCGCGCACCCGCACGCCCGGTGAAGTACTCTCCTATATCGGCGCGAGCCGCCACTTCGGCGTATACCTCCTGCAGGACTTCGGCGGCGCGCTCCAGCGCACCACCGTCCGCCGCGAGCTGCTTCGCATCGACGAAGCCAACGACGGCGTGGACCGCCTGGTGCTCTTCCTGGACACCCAGCTCACCATCCCCGATGAGCTGCGCGGACGGGTGGCCAACATCCGCCACAACGTCAAACCACGTCAGCGCCAAGCCACCGGCTAACCGCCCTTGCGACACGGTTTTGGCCCGTCAGCCAGAGGACACGGGCCAAGGACGACAACCAAGGGATGACATTACCGGCCGGCGTATCACCGGCGACGCCGCGGGCGGCCGCCCCTGCTACGCTTTTGCCTCTGCGCTGACGGCGTAGTCGGCGTTTCATCGAGCCCAACCAGACGGCAGAGCTCTCGGACCTCGCCGGGCTTCAGGGCAACGTGCCGCCCCTGGCGCAGGCCGGGAGGCAGTTGCACGGGGCCGAACTGCACCCGGATTAGGCGACTGACCTGAACACCCTGGGACTCCCACAGGCGCCGCACCTCGCGGCGACGCCCCTCACGCAGGCGCACCCGGTACCACTCATTGGCGGCATCATCCTCCGGTGACAGCGGTTCGATACTCTCGAAGGCAGCACGGCCGTCTTCGAGCGAGACGCCCTGCATCATGCGCTCGAGCATCTCGGGCGTCACCTCGCCGAACACGCGCACGGCGTAGTCCCGGGGCAATCGATGACGCGGGTGCATCAGACGGTTGGCCAGCTCGCCGTCGGTCGTGAACAGCAACAACCCCGAGGTGTTGACGTCCAGCCGTCCAACCGCAACCCAGCGACCACGCTTGAGGCGCGGCAGGCGGGCGAACACCGTCGGCCGCCCCTCGGGATCGGAACGTGTGGTGACCTCGCCTGCAGGCTTATGGTAGGCGATGACCTGGCGTTCCGGCACAGAGGCGGCGCGGCGCGCCAGCGGCCGTCCATCCACGGCGATGCGGGCATCACCGGTGACACGATCCCCCAGGGCGGCCACGCGGCCGTTGACGCGTACCCGTCCTGCCTCGATCCACGCCTCCATCTGCCTTCGGGAGCCGAGCCCGGCGCGGGCAAGGACCTTCTGCAGCTTCTCTGTTTCCGTGGCTGGCGCCGTTGTCATGACGTCTCTCCGCTGTCGGGCTCATCGGGCGGGCGCAGATCGAGCTCGGGGTGCTCGTCGCCATCGAGATCGCGCAGCTCCATCAACGTCGGCAGCTCCTCGAGGCTGTTGAGGTCGAAATAGTCGAGAAAAGCACGCGTCGTGCCGAACATCGCGGGGCGCCCGGGCAAGTCACGATAACCGAGAGTGCGAATCCAGTTCCGGTCCTGCAGCGTGCGCATGATCGAGCTCGAAACACTCACCCCGCGAATATCCTCTATCTCGCCCCGGGTGATGGGCTGACGGTAGGCGATGATCGCCAGGGTCTCGAGCAGCGCACGCGAATACCGCGCCGGCCGCTCCTCCCACAAGCGAGCGACCCACGGCCCCAGTGCCTCGCGAACCTGCACGCGGAAGCCGCTCGCGACCTCGCGCACCTCGATGCCGCGGCCCTCGTAATCCTGCGCCAGCGTCGCCAGCGCCTGGCGGATCTCTGCCGGCGTCGGCGCCCGCTCCTGGGGAAACAGACCGCGCAAACGCTCGACGGACAGCGGCTCGCCAGCCGCCAGCAACGCGCCCTCGAGAATGTGCTTCAGTGCCGGCTCAGTCACTGTCGCTCTCTTCCTCCGTGGCGGGCTGGCCCGTATCGTCGCTCCGCCCGCCGGTGGCGCGCACGTGAATCGGAGCGTATGGCTCGGTCTGCACGAGCTCCACCAGACCTTCCTTCAGCAGTTCCAGCACCGCCAGGAACGTCACCACGACACCGGCGCGACCCTCTTCGGGCGCAAACAAACCGGTGAACGCCACGAACCGATCGTCCGAGAGCGAGGCGAGCGTGTCGGCCATGCGCTGACGAACCGACAACGCCTCCTCCTGGATCTGGTGGTGGCTGTGCATGCGCACGCGCTCCATCACGCCGGCGAACGCGGCGAGGAGCTCGCGCAGGCTCACCTCCGGCGGCTGGCGCTCCGCACGATAATCCGGCGCCACGGCCATTGCCGGAAATATGTCGCGGGCGATGCGTGGCAGCTCGTCGAGGTCTTCGGCGGCCTGCTTGAAGCGTTCGTACTCCTGGAGCCGGCGCACGAGCTCCGCACGTGGATCGGCCTCTTCCTCCTCGACGGCGGGCGGCCGTGGCAGCAACATGCGCGATTTGATCTCGGCAAGGACCGCGGCCATCACCAGATACTCGGCGGCGAGCTCCAGACGCATCTCGCGCATGAGCTCCACGTACTGCATGTACTGCCGGGTGATCTCGGCGATAGGGATATCGAGGATATTCAGGTTCTGCCGCCGAATGAGATAGAGCAGCAGATCCAGCGGCCCCTCGAAGGCCTCCAGGAACACCTCCAGCGCATCCGGCGGAATGTAGAGATCCTGCGGCAGCTGCGTAACGGGCTCGCCGCGCACCCGGGCGAGCGCCTCCGCCGCCGTCTCCACGGTCTCCGAAGAGGAGGCCTGTGTCATCGTGCGCCCAGGCTAGCGGTAGTCCAGGCCAACGGCCGAACGTACCTCTTTCATGGTTTCACGAGCCACCGAACGCGCTCCGTCGCACCCCTCGTTGACGATATTGCGCACGGTCTCCGGATCGCTCTCGAGCTCCTGCGCGCGCTCGCGAATGGGCGCAAGCTCCGCCTGGATCGCGTCGATCACCGGCCGCTTGCACTCCAGGCAGCCGATACCCGCCGAGCGGCACCCTTCGAGCACCCATTCCTGCGTCCGCTGATCCGAGTACACCTTGTGGAAATCCCACACCGGGCACTTGGTAGGCTCGCCGGGATCGCTGCGGCGCACCCGCGCCGGGTCGGTGGGCATGGTCCGGACCTTGCGGTCCACCTCGTCCGGCTCCTCGCGCAGGAAGATGGTGTTGCCATAGGACTTGGACATCTTTCGTCCGTCCAGTCCGGGCATGCGCGGCGCCGGGGTCAGCAAGGCCTCCGGCTCCGGCAGAATGGTGCGGCCTCCACCCTCGAGATAGCCGAACAGCCGCTCGCGGTCGCCCAGCGTGATGTTCTGCTGATCGGCGAGCAGTGCCTGGGCCACCTCCAGCGCCTCGGCGTCCCCCTGCTCCTGATAACGCCGGCGCAACTCGCGGTAGAGCTTGGCGTTCTTCTTACCCATCTTGCGTACGGCCGCTTCGGCCTTCTCGGCGAAGTCCGGCTCGCGGCCGAAGATGTAGTTGAACCGCCGTGCCAGCTCCCGGGTGAGCTCCACGTGCGAGACCTGGTCCTCGCCCACAGGCACCGCGGTCGCCTTGTACATGAGGATATCGGCGCTCTGGAGCACCGGATAACCGAGAAAGCCGTAGGTGGCCAGATCCTTCTCGCGCAGGTTCTCGATCTGATCCTTGTACGTGGGGACGCGTTCGAGCCAGCCCAGCGGCGCGACCATGGACAACATCAGGTGCAGCTCGGCATGCTCGATCACCCGGGACTGGATGAACACCTGCGCCAGTGACGGGTTGACGCCGCAGGCGAGCCAGTCGATGACCAGGTGCCAGACGTTGTTCGCGATGATCTCGCGCTCGTCGTAAGCGGTGGTCAACGCATGCCAGTCGGCGACGAAGAAAAAGCACTCGTGCTCGTGCTGCAGCTGCACCCAGTTCTTGAGCACACCGTGGTAGTGCCCCAGGTGCAGCGGCCCCGTCGGGCGCATGCCCGATAGCACGCGCGCGCGCCGCGTATCGTGGCTAGTCAACGTCCCTCCTTGCGATACTCGCCTGCCAATGGGGTGACCATGATACCTGTCGCGGCCGCCCCACGCAGCGCCACTCGGCGACCGCCCCCGAACACGGCATGCGCCGCAACTGCCGACGGCCTCACCACCCTCAGGCCGCCTCGAACAGGGAAGGATCCCCCGACCCGCGACGCACGATCACCGGCGCACTGCCGGTGAGATCCACCACAGTGCTGGGCTGCATACCACCGGGGCCACCATCCACCACGGCATCCACCTGACTGCCGAGACGCTCGCGAATGAGCTCGGCATCGGTCATGGGCAGCTCCTCGCCGGGCAACATCAGCGACGTGGAGATCAGCGGCTCACCCACCTCGCCGAGAACGGCCTGGGCAACCCGATGGGCGGGCACGCGAATGCCGATGGTCTTGCGCTTGGGATGCTGCAGCCGTCGCGGCACCTCGCTGGTGGCGGGCAGCACGAAGGTGAAAGGGCCGGGTGTATGCGCCTTCAGCAGCCGGAAAGTGTTGTTCTCCACCCGCGCGTAGACCCCGATGTCGGAGAGGTCCCGGCAGACGAGTGTGAGATTGTGGCGGTCGTCCAGGTGCCGGATCCGGCGAATGCGGTCAATGGCGTCCTTCTCGCCCATCCGGCAGGCAAGCGCGTAGGTGGAATCCGTGGGGTAGACGATCACGCCGCCTGCCTGCAGAACCTCTGCGGTGCGACGCACCAGTCGAAGCTGTGGCGTCTCGGGATGGATTTGGAAGAATTGACTCATCGCCCCTCCTCACAGTCGGGCTACCGCGGCGCCGCTGGCGATGGCCACTGACGCACGGTCTTTCACATTGGCTGCCTCCGCAGTGTAATGGCGGGCACGGTCCAGCGTCAGTGATCATGTGTCCACGGGCGCGTCGAATGCCGGCATGAACCATGCGCGAAGCGATCGCGGCTGAGTGGCGGGACTCGAAGCTGTTGGCAGTCGGGGCTCGGAACCTGGAACTTGCGGCTCGAACTTGCCACGCATCCGGGCGCCTCGTAGAGTCGGCAGCATTTTCTCAGGAGCGAGCCATGTACTACGCGATCTGGAGCGAAGACGTCGAGGACAGCCTGCCACTGCGGCAACCGGTAAGAGCCGATCATCTGGCGCGCCTGGAAACCCTGCGCGAAGAAGGCCGCTTGCTGCTCGCCGGGCCGTTGCCGGCCATCGACAGCGAGGATCCGGGCCCGGCGGGTTTCACCGGAAGCCTGGTAATCGCGGAGTTCGAGTCCCTGGACGCGGCGCAGGCCTGGGCCGACGCCGACCCCTACGTGGCCGCCGGGGTCTACCGCTGCGTTACCGTGAAACCGTTCAAACGCGTGCTGCCATGAACGAGGATCGTCCCGCGATGATCGAGAGCCGGCTGCGGGCGGCAATGACCGTCGACGATCTGGAGATCGTCGACGACAGCCATCGTCACCGCGGCCATGCGGGAGCGCGCGCGGGCGGCGGCCATTTTCGCGTACGCGTGGTCAGCCCGGATTTCGCCGGAAAGGGAACCATTGCCCGGCACCGGATGGTCTACGCGGCCATGGGCGATGCGATGCGTGCCGATGTCATCCACGCCCTGAGCATTCGTGCCCTCACTCCGGCCGAGGCGAACGCCGACGCCGGCGAGGGTTGACCCCAACTGACATCCAATTGATTGGACAGGGAGAGAGCATGAAAAGGCATCTCATCGTCGGAGCGAGCCTGGCCCTGGCGGCCAGCCTGAGCGGCGCCCAGGCCGCCGACCCCGGTGAGCCGGTGGTCACCGTGAACAAGGAGGTTCTTACCGACACCGAATTCAGCCAGGCGCTCAGCGAACGCACCCAGGGGCGCGGCGGCCAGCTGCCGCCGGCGCAGAAGCGCCAGTTCCTCCAGCAGATGGTGGACTTGCAACTTCTCGCCCAAGCGGCGAAGGAGCGGGGGCTCACCGACGATCCCACCGTCGTCGCCCAGCTCGAGAACACCCGGCGCGCCATTCTCGCCCGTAGCCTGATCCAGAAGGTCGCCGAGGAAGGCATCTCCGACGACGCGGTTCAGGAGGCCTACGACGAGCAGTACGCCGATCAGAGCGGCGGCAAGGAGTTCAAGGCCCGCCATATCCTCGTGGAGGACGAGGATACTGCCAAGGACCTCATCACCCAGCTCGACGAAGGCGCGGACTTCGCCGCGCTCGCCAAGGAGCATTCCACCGGCCCCAGCGGCAAGAAGGGCGGCGATCTCGGCTGGTTCGGACTCGACCAGATGGTCCCGGCCTTCGGCGAGGCGCTGAAGTCCATGGACAAAGGCGCCTACAGCGGCGAGCCTGTGAAGACCCGCTTCGGCTGGCACGTCATCCAGCTCGACGACACCCGCAAGGCCGAGCCGCCGAAACTCGACGAGGTGCGCGGGGACATCGAGAGTCAGCTCACCCGCGAGAAAATCCAGGCGCTCGTCGACGACCTGCGCAACGAGGCGGACATCGACTACCAGGCCGACTGGGCCGAGGAACCGTCCTCCGAGGACGGCAACGGCGGTGAGGAAGGCTGACGCGCCCCTTGCCTAACCCGCCCAAACGACGACGGCGGCCCCTGCGGCCGCCGTCGTCGCATCCATGTGGCCACGCCGATCAGGCGTTCGCGGTCTCGTCCTCCAGACGTTTGAGATGCTCACGGGTGAGCTGCTGAAAACGCGGTGTGAGGCCGGCATCCGCATAGATAGGGTCGCCCTGCTCGTCTTCGGAGACGACCTCCGAGCCCTGCACATAGGGAAAGGCCACCTCGATCTCGTCGAGCGCCGTCGAGAGCAGGTCGGTGATGATCTGCTCCTGTGATCGTCCCGGGTACATTTCCGCCAGTGCCGCCAGCTTGGCGGCATCGTGCACCGGCAACCGCACGCAGTACTGTTGCGGCGTCCGACGCTCGCCAGCGGACTCCTGCCAGGTTTCGAGCAGATCACGCAGCCTCATATAGCTTCCCTCGCGACTCGCGCCAACGTTAACGTTCAAGCTTCCCCATCAACATGGCACCACGGCGGTGCGACTACAAGAGCGTCTATTCGCCGGCCACCGTCATGCCCTCCACCACCAGCGAGCCGGTGCGGATACTGCCACGGGTATCCACGTCCCGACCCACGGCAGTGATACTGCGGAACATCTCGGCGAGATTGCCGGCAATGGTGATTTCCTCCACCGGATAAGCGATTTCACCGCCCTCGATCCAGAAACCGGCCGCGCCGCGCGAATAGTCACCGGTCACGGTATTCACGCCCTGGCCCATGAGCTGAGTAACCAGCAGGCCCTCGCCGATGTCGGCGATCAGCTCATCGAGTCCGCGCTCACCCGGCTCCACGGTGAGGTTGTGCACGCCGCCGGCATTGGCCGTCGTCTGCATGCCGAGCTTGCGCGCGGAATAGCTGGACAGCACGTAGCCCTGGAGGATGCCGTCGGCCACCAGGTCGCGCTCGCGCGTGGCGACACCCTCGCCGTCGAAGGGCGCGCTCCCGAGCGCCCCGGGCAGATGGGGCTCCTCGCGGATCGCGAAACCTTCCGGAAAGACCCGTTCGCCGAGATGGTCCACCAGGAAGGAGGCACGACGGTAGAGGTTGCCTCCGGAAATCGCTCCCACGAAGTGCCCAACCAGCCCCCGCGCCATGGCCGGGTCGAAGATCACCGGCACCCGCCGGGTCGACAGCCGTCTGGCGCCCAGCCGCGCGGCTGTGCGACGCCCTGCCTCGCGGCCCACCTCAGCGGCGGCCTGCAGCCACTCCGGGGCACGCGCGGCCGTATACCAGAAATCCCGCTGCATGGCGTCGCCTTCGCTGCCGAGCACAACACAGCTCAGGCTGTGCTGGCTGGCGGGGAATCCGCCGACAAAGCCTTGGGTGTTGCCGTAGACTCGAACGCCTTCCCCCGTGGAGACCTCCGCGCCTTCGGAGTTGGTGAGCCGTGGATCCACCGCCAGAGCAGCGGCTTCCGTCTCGCGCGCCAGCTCGATGGCAGCGTCGGCAGACAACGCCCAGGGGTGATACAGGTCCAGCTCTGGCACATTCCGGGCCATGAGCTCGGCGTCGGCGAGCCCCGCACAGGGATCCTCGGACGTGTGCCTGGCAATCTCGCACGCTGCCTGCACCGTCTCCCCGATCGCCGCGTGCGTGTAGTCAGCGGAGCTGGCCTCGCCCTTTCGCTGACCGAAATACACGCTCACGGCGAGGCCCCGGTCGCGCATGTGCTCCAGGGTGTCCACCTCGCCCTGGCGGACTTTGGCGGACAGGCCCTGGCTTGCGGTCGCCGCCACTTCGGCCGCCGTGGCACCCTGGCGCCCCGCCTCGGCGAGCGCCTGCTCCACCAGGGCCGTGAGCTCCGCCACTGACGGCAGCCCGCGGCCGCTGCTCGTCTGCGTCATCTGCCGCTCCTTCATGCCTGCGTTCCCCCGACAGTGAGCGCGTCCACCTTCAGCGTGGGCTGGCCGACGCCGACAGGTACGCTCTGCCCATCCTTGCCACAGGTACCGATGCCGCCGTCCAGTGCCAGGTCGTTGCCCACCATGGACACACGCGTGAGCACGTCCGGGCCGTTGCCGATCAGCGTGGCGCCCTTGACCGGGCGTGTCACCTTGCCCCCCTCGATGAGGTAGGCCTCACTCGCGGAGAAGACGAACTTGCCGGAGGTGATATCCACCTGGCCGCCGCCGAAGTTGACCGCGTAGAGCCCGCGGTCCACTGACGCGATGATCTCCCCGGGATCGTGGGGGCCGGCGAGCATGTAGGTGTTGGTCATGCGCGGCATGGGCAGGTGCGCGTAGGACTCCCGCCGTCCGTTGCCCGTGGGCGCGGCCCCCATCAGTCGCGCGTTGAGGCTGTCCTGCATGTAGCCCTTGAGCACACCGCGCTCGATGAGCACGTTGTACTGGCTGGGATTGCCTTCATCGTCCACGTTGAGCGAACCGCGCCGCCCGGGCATCGTGCCGTCGTCCACCACCGTGCACAACGGTGAGGCGACGCGCTCGCCGATGCGCCCGGCAAACGCGGAGGTACCCTTGCGATTGAAGTCCCCTTCGAGCCCATGGCCCACCGCCTCGTGCAGCAGCACCCCGGGCCACCCTGGACCGAGCACCACCGGCATCGTTCCGGCTGGCGCCTCGACCGCGTCGAGCTTGAGCAGCGCCAGACGCACCGCCTCGTGTGCGTGGTGGAGAACCGAGTCGTCGTCCAGAAAAACCTCGTAGCCACTGCGGCCGCCGCCACCGGAACTGCCACTCTCCCGGCGGCCACCGTCCTCGGCCAGAACGGTGACGTTGAGCCGCACCATGGGCCGTACGTCCGCCGCCAGACGGCCATCGGCGCCCGCCACCAGCACCACGTCGTGCACGCCGACGAGGCTGACGATCACCTGCTCGACGCGTGGGTCCTGCCGGCGCGCTTCGGCGTCGAGGCGGCGCAGCAGGTCCACCTTCTCGTCAGCACTCAGCGTCGCCAGCGGGTTGACCGGCTCGTACAATGCCCGGCCGGAGGCGGCCTGCCACGCCTGCACGCGCCCGGTCTCACCGTGACGGGCTATGGCGCGGGCAGCATCGGACGCCTCGAGCAACGCCGGCATCACGATCTCGTCGGAGTAGGCGAAGCCGGTCTGTTCCCCGCTCATGGCGCGTACGCCCACGCCCTGGTCCAGATTCCGGCTACCGTCCTTGATGATCCCGTCCTCCAGCACCCAGGATTCGCTGCGGCGCTGCTGAAAGTAGAGATCCGCGGCGTCGACGCCCGGCGCCATCAACTGGCCGAAGACTCGGTCCAGGTCCCCTTCGGTCAGTCCCGCCGGCTCCAGCAGATGCTGCCGGGCCAGCCCCAGGTTACGCTCCATGACCTCGGTGCTCATCGTTCACCTCCGCTACCGTCCGGCCACCGGGCCGTCGGCTGGTGTGCCGGGACGCTGTCGTGGGCTTCGCACCCCGCGTCCACCGCCCCTTGGTAAATCTCCGGGCGCCGGTGCGCCAGTGCCGGAATCCGCTCCCGTGCGGTGGCCACCGCGTCCGCCTGCCAGTCGGCCGACACCGGCCCGGGGCCATCGCCTTCGGCCGACACCCGTCCCCAGGGGTCGACGATCAGGCTGTGTCCCCAGGTCCGCCGGCCGCCCGGATGCTCGCCCACCTGCCCGGGGGCGAGCATCCACACGCCGTTCTCGATGGCGCGGGCGCGTACCAGCGTCTCCCAGTGCGCGGCACCGGTGGTGGCCGTGAAGGCCGACGGCAGCGCCACCAGCTCGCAGCCGGCGTCCGCCAGCGCCCGAAAAAGCTCGGGAAACCGGACATCGTAACAGACCGCCAGCCCCAGCCGGCCGCAGGGCGTATCCACCCACGCCAGGGCTTCACCCGCCTCGAAAGTTCGCGACTCGCGGTAGCCCTCGCCGCCCCCGAGGCTCACGTCGAAGAGATGCAGCTTGTCGTAGCGCGCCCGGCGACGCCCCGAAGGGTCATGGACGAGACAGGCGGCGCGCACTTTCCCCGGTGCGCTGGCCCGCAGCGGTATGGTTCCGCCCACGAGCCACAGGCGGTGACGCAAAGCGGCCGCGGCCAGCCACTGTTGCAAGGGCCCCTCCCCGTCGGCCTCGGCCACCGCCATCTTGGCTTGCTCGTCGGCGCCGAGAAACGCGAAGTTCTCCGGCAGCACAGCCAACACGGCACCGGCGGCAGCCGCGCGCGCCAGCGCCTCGTCGGCGGCACCGAGGTTGGTGTCGACATCGTCGCCCGATGTCATTTCAACGACGGTGAAGCGGTGATGCGTCATCCTCATCCTCCGTCGCCGGGGACCGTTCCAGGCCAAGCGGCTCGACCCGTGGATCGTCGATGGAACCGGTCACGCGATAGCGATAACGCGACAGCCTATCGACGCCACCGCCGAACAGCCGCTCGGCGAGAAACACCAGAATCGCCGTCTGCGGACCGCCGGCGAGGCCGAGCAGCGGCAGTGTCGAGGAGATGTTCGGGGTCACCGTCACCGTCTGATCCAACCGTTCGGCCACCAGATCCACCGAGCCGGCCACATCGATACGCCCGGCCGGCCCTTCCAGGAAGAACGCCTCCGGTTGTAGGACCCCGTCACTGGCCTGCAGGTTCGCCACCAGATGGTCGAACACCAGCCCCTCATTGGTGACATCGGAGAAGTCCAGGAGCAGGCGTCGCGGCAACAACGCCACGCTCAGCAACCCGAGCAACCGCCCGGCGCCCGGCTCCACCGCGGGCAGCACGCCGTCGGTCACCGTCAGCATCACCTGTCCGTTCAAGCCTACCGGTGTGGGGGCCGTGAGGGCACCGGGCCAAGACAGCTCCGCGTTCAGCGTACCGTTGCCGCCGCGAAGCAGATCGGGGAACCCCAGCCGCGTCAGCGCCGCCCCCGCGTCCGGGCTCCGGGCCTCGACGTGCAGTTGGCTGCGACCGTCCTTACCGCGTGCACCCTCGGCACTCAGGGACAGCTCGGGGTTGCGGAGCTCGAGCTGCTCCAGGCGCGCCTGCGGCCCGTCGCCATGTGTTCGCAGCGACAGCCGGCCCAGCGCGCGACCATCCACTTGCACCGATTCCGCAGTCAGCGCCAGCGAAGGCAGGCGCTCGGCCGCGAAAACCCCAGGCTCATCGTCACCACTCTGACCGGCCGAATGCAGGTGCACGTGCTGAAGGTTCGCCTCAACGGGCCGATCCGCATCATCGCGCTCCGGCACCCGCAGCGTGCCGGCGATATCCGGCCCCTGCAGCGTAACCTGCCAGCCCCCGCCGTCGCGCCGGGCGCTGACCGCCGCTTCCCCCACGCTGTAGCCGCCGAGACCTATCCGGCCCACGTTCAGATCGACTTCACGTACCAGTGGCAGCCACGCCGGTTCCGCCCCTCGGCCGCCACCGTCCGGCGTGATCCACGCCCACGGCAACCGCTGGAGCTGGCCGCGGACCACAGTGCCCGGGCCCTGCAACAGATCCGGGGCGGCGACGCCCCCGAGCCCGACGGCGAGACGCCGTAGCGTGTCGCCGGCGACATCGACGCGCAGATCCGCCCGGTCGCCAAGCCTCGCCCGTACGGGCTCGACGAAACCGCTGCCGTCGACGGTCGCCTCGATACCCAGGGACAGCGCCTCGTCGCCGCTCTTGCCCCAGGCGTCGGGCAAATCCAGCGCCAGCCCCCGCAGATCCGAGTCCACATTGATCCGTACGGGGCCGGATCTGCCATGGGGGGGAAAACCTGGCGCATCCACCTGAACCAGCCACTGGGTCTCGCCATCCACCGCCGCGGTCTGTTCTCCGGCCTGCGGCAGAAGATCGTCGACGCCCGCGGAGAAATGGCCGTCGACGACGATACGCGCGCCATTGCTTCCCGCTTCCGTGCGCGCGCGGCTCACCCAAGGCTCACCTGCGAACCGGCCACGCAGATCCTCCCATGCGAACCCGCGCTCGCTGAAGGTCACGCGCCCGCCCACCGCTTGAGCACTGTAGGGATGGCCCTCCAGGGACACCCCGGCACTATCGAGCGTCACCGCCCCATCCACGCGGGTGTTCTCCGCGCGTTTCAGCGGAACCTCCAAAGCGAGGGACAACGGCGCGTCGTCGTCGATACGCAGGGCATCGAACAGCGGCGGCGCCTTGCCGCCCAGCGGGGATTCACGCAGGTAGCGCAGCATGTCGTTGGTGGGCCCACGGGCCCGGAGATCGACATTCAGCACCGGGTCGTGCTCGAGCTCTGCAATGCGCGCCTCGCCACCGGCCAACGTCACGCCGAAAATGTGACCGGCGTCGGCCTGGATATGCATGCTCTCATTCTCGAACTCGAGCCATCCGCTCGCGTCGCTGACCGCGGGCCAGTCAGGACGGTACGAGAACGGAACATCTTCGGCCCGGCCGCGAATGTGAAAGTGGCCTTCGCCACCACGGAAGGGGAAGCGCCTCGCCGGACCGTAGACGAGCGCCTCGGCATGCGGGGCATGGCCACCACCGATGGCCTGATCCAGCCAGCCCACGAGCTTGTCGGGCATCACACCGGCGGGGTAATAGCGGCTCGCGTGACGGCCATCGCCGTTGTCGAGCGCTGCGGCGATATCGAGGAAGGGGCCATCCGGCACGCCGAACCATGCCGCCGCGCGGCCACGCAGGCGGCCGTCCGGGGAAGCGACACGCACACTGGACGCGGCGACGCGCCACAGTCCGTCATCCCGGTGGCGCCATGTGCCCGAGGCGGTCAGCCGATCGTAGGGCAACGGCTCACGGAAAAGCCAAGGAAGGTCGAGCGCCGAATCCTTCGCCTCGAGGGTGAAATGCCCGCCCCGGTCACCGGCGGTGACGGTACCGCTGAGCCCGCCGAAACCGGGCCACTTGCCACGGGCGGCGATGGCGATATCCGCCAGTCGAGCCGTCGCGCGCCACTGCTCGCCAGCCACGGCGGCGCGCACCTGCCGCAGAGAGCCGCCGGCGCGCAAGGCCCCGAGCGGCTGCGCCCACTGGGCGGGCAAGGCGGGCACCGACAAGGCGAGCGCACGCAGCGGCGCGACATTGAGCGCGGGCGCCGCCAGCCGCCAGCCGCGCTCGTCACCGGCCACGGCAAGCGCGTCGATGCGCCCGACGCTATCGGCCGTGCGCCACTGCCAGCCCCGGACATCGAGCCGCCAACCCTCGCTCGCCGGACGCCATCGGGCGCGCCCGGACAGGGCGTTCGCCGTGACACCGTGCAGGGTCATGTTCTCGGCGCTTACCGACGCCCGCACGTCCCGCAGACGGCCATTGCTGTAGCGCGTCCACAACTCCACGTCCGCGTTGCCCGCCAGCCCCCGGGGGCGTACACGCTCGGGCAGCCAGCCCGCGAGCGCGCCCAGCCGCACACGCCGGGCATTCAGGTAGCTGCGCCCGGCACCCGCCCCGGTGCCGCCCCGGTAGCGGATGGTAACGTTGCCTTCGACGACGTCAGGCGCGCTGGCACGGGCGGCGATGGCGATTTCGCCGTCGTCATGCCGGGTGATATCCGCATCCACATCCGTCAGTGTCAGGCGTCGGCGATCCGGCCCGCCGGTCAGCCGCACCACCCCGTTACGTAGCGCAAACCGTTCGGGCAGGGCCTGCAGGGACAGGCCGGCGCCGGCATCGCCCGGCCCGGTCCACAGAACCCCGTCGCCGTGCCGGACCGTGAGTGCGGCACCTTCGGCAGTCAGGCGCCCGACGCGCACCGTTGCCGTACGCAACGACGCCCACGGCGCCACCGTGATGGTGACGCGGGGAAGGCTCAGGCGCGCATCGCCGGAGCCGATGACCACATCATGAAGATCGAGCTCCGGCCGCCACCCGCGCACGCGACCGTCGACAGCGCCGACACTCACGTCCGTGCCGAGACGCTCGGCGACCATCGCAGCCAGTGGCTCGCGGAAACGCTCGGCGTGGCTGACCGCCCAGCGCAGGCCGAGCCCTGCCACGGCCACGAACGCGAGGACGATGGCCGAGAGATACAGCGTGAGGCTGGCTACACGCTTACCCGACACAAGGCGACCTCCGGCGGAGCTACATCAGGACGACGTCGAACTGCTCCTGGGTATAGAGCGGTTCGGCCTGGAACTCGATGGGCTTGCCGATGAACTCTTCGAGCTCGGCAAAGCTGTCGCTCTCCTCGTCGAGCAGCAGATCCACCACCTCCTGCGCGGCCAGGACGAGCAACCGCTGAACGTCATACTGGCGGGCCTCACGCAGAATCTCGCGCGAAATCTCGTAGCAGACGGTCTCCGCTGTCTTGAGTGTACCGCGACCTTCACAGGTCGGGCAGGGCTCGCAGAGAACGTGCTCCAGGGATTCGCGGGTGCGCTTGCGGGTCATCTCCACCAGCCCCAGGGCGGAGACGCCGCTTATCTGGGTCTTGGCGTGGTCTCGCTCCAGCGCCTTCTCCAGCGCACGCAACACCTGACGTTTGTGCTCGGCCTCCTCCATGTCGATGAAGTCGATGATGATGATCCCGCCGAGGTTTCGCAGGCGAAGCTGGCGCGCGATGGCCTGGGCCGCCTCCAGGTTGGTCTTGAAGATCGTCTCCTCGAGCGTGCGGTGCCCGACGTAGCCGCCGGTATTCACGTCGATGGTGGTCATCGCCTCGGTCTGGTCGACGATCAGATAGCCACCGGATTTGAGATGCACGCGCCGGTCCAGGGCCTTCTGGATTTCGTCCTCGATGCCGTAGAGGTCGAAGATCGGGCGCTCGCCGGGATAGTACTCGATGCAGGGGGCGATCTGCGGCAGGAACTGGCGGGCGAAGCTCACCACCTTCTCGTAATTCTCGCGGGAATCCACGCGCACCTTCTCCACACCGTCGGCGATCAGGTCGCGTAGCGCGCGCAACACCAGCGGCAGGTCGCCGTGCACGAGCGTGCCCGGCTGCGCGGTGGCCGAGCGCAGACGGATGGACTGCCAGAGCTTGAGCAGCAGATCGCGGTCCCGCCACAACGCCTCCTCACTGGCGCCTTCAGCGGCCGTGCGCATGATGAAGCCGTTACCGCCGGCGTCCTCCTCCTCGAGAAAGGATTCGCCGATGGCGCGCAGCCGGGCGCGCTCACCGTCGTCCTCGATGCGCGTGGAAATGCCCACGGTCGGATTGTCCGGCAGCAGCACCATGTAGCGCGAGGGGACCGTGATATGCGTGGTCAGCCGTGCGCCCTTGGTGCCAATGGGGTCCTTGATCACCTGCACCAGCACCGACTGCTGTTCCTTGAGCAGCCGGGTGATCTCGGGAGCGCCCGGCTCCTCCTCCAGCGCCTCATCGGTGCGGGCGATATCAGAGGCGTGAAGGAAGGCGGTCCGGGCCAGGCCGGCGTCGATGAACGCCGCCTGCATCCCGGGCAGCACCCGGGAAACCTGGCCCTTGTAGATGTTGCCCACCAGCCCCCGCCGGCGGGCCCGCTCGATGTAGAGCTCCTGTAGCGAGCCGTTCTCCACCAGAGCCACCCGCGTCTCCCGCGGCGTGACGTTGATCAGGATCTCCTGGCTCACGAGTGCCGCCAGCCCGAGAGGTAGTCCACCCCGAACTCGCCGAGCAGATCGCCGGTCTCGAACAGCGGCAGCCCCATGACGCCGGAATAACTGCCGTCGAGATGCTCCACGAACACCCCGCCGCGCCCCTGGATGGCGTAGGCACCGGCCTTGCCCACCGGTTCGCCGCTGGCCCAGTAGGCCTCGCGCTCCTCCGGGGCGAGCGTGCGGAAAGTCACGTGGCTCACCGACAGCCGGGTCGCCTCGTTCTCGTCGCTCACCAGCGCGACGCCGGTGAGTACCCGATGGCACTGGCCGGACAGTCGCTCGAGCATATCCAGCGCTTCGCCTTCATCATCCGGCTTGCCGAGGACTTCCTCGTCGAGCACCACGACGGTATCCGCCCCCAGCACGGGACGATCACCCGGCGAATTGGCGAGCCCGGCACGGGCCTTCTCCAGTGCCAGGCGCAGGACGAAGACCTCGGGACTCTCGCCGGGCTCCAGTACCTCGTCGACGTCCTGGGAAACGATATCGTAACGCACCCCGAGCTGGTCGAGCAGCTCGCGCCGGCGCGGTGATTCGGATGCCAGATAGATCGCGGCGTTGGCCTGCGGCTCCATGCCCATCCTCTCCGGTTGTGGTTTGCTACCGCGGCGCATCGCGGGGCGCCGGGGCGGACCCGACGCGGCCACACGGCACACCCCTTTTAATCACGATGATAGGGATGATTCCTGATAACCGTCCAGGCGCGGTAAAGCTGCTCGGCGAGGATCACGCGCACGAGCATGTGGGGGAAGGTCAGCGGTGAAAGCGACCATACGAGCTCCGCGCGCTGGCGGCAGGCACGGGAGAGGCCGTCGGCGCCGCCCACGAGCAGGGCCACGTCGCGCCCGTCCATCATCCACCCGTCGAGCCGCTCGGCCAGCGCCCGGGTGGCAAGGCTGCGTCCACCCTCGTCCAGTGCGACCACCCGCGCCTCACCGGCGGCGGTGAGCAGGCGCTCACCCTCTTCCTCGCGGGCTCTGTCGACGTCGCCGGCACGCCGGGCGCGGCTAGCGGCGATCTCGACGAGCTCCATGGTCAGCTCCCGGGGCATTCGGCCCGCGAACTCCCGGTAGCCGTCCGCCACCCAGGCGGGCATACGCTGCCCCACCGCAATGATGCGAAGCTTGATGGCGGCAGAACCTCAGCGCGTCATTCGGCGGTATCCGCCTCGTCATCGTCGTCCACCGCCCAGATGTGCTCCAGGCGGTAGAAATCCCGCACCTCCGGCAGCATGACATGCACGACCGCGTCGCCGAGATCGACGAGGATCCAGCCTGAGCTGTCCTCACCCTCGACACCCAGGGGCTGGAGGTCGGCAGCCTTGGCGAATTCCACCACGCGATCGGCGATGCTGCGCAGGTGACGGCGGGAAGTGCCACTGGCGAAGACCATGAAGTCGGTGATGGCGGTGCGCCCGCGCACGTCGAGGACGGTTACCGCCTCGGCCTTCATGTCCTCCACCGCATCCACCACGAGCTGGCGGACGGCCTCCGGTTGCATCGGCTGTTCGGACATGGGTCTGTCGTCGTCCTCCTCTCCCCACGGGGAGCGTTGTCTGTGCAGCGCCGCCCGGCGCCGCGTCATACCTGCGGGTAGCCGTACCAGCCCCTTCCGGCCAGCTCCCGCCAGGCGCGCTCCGGCATGAGGCAGCGGGCGGACTCGCCCCGCGCCAGAAGCCGGCGTACGCCGGTGGCGGAGATATCCAGTTGCGTGACCGGGAGAAAATACACCTGTCCGGCCGGGCGTGCGCGCAGATCATAGGGATCCCGGGTGCGGCGCGCCTCCAGCCACTGCGCGAACGCACCGGAAACCCGCGTCGGATGACCGGGCCGTTCCATGACCACCAGGTGCGCGTAGTCGATGAGCGTCTCCCAACGGTGCCAGCGCGGCAGGCCGAGAAAGGCGTCGGTGCCGAGGGCAAAGCACAGCGGGCGATCGCCGAGCTCCTGGCGCAGGCTGCAAAGGGTGTCCACCGTGAACGAAGGGCCATCCCGGTGAAGCTCACGATCGTCCACACGCAGACCGGGCAGCTCGGCGACGGCCTCGCGCAACACGGCGAGCCGCTGGCCGGGACCGACCCGCGGCGGTGGTCGGTGTGGCGGCACGCGCCCCGGCACCAGGCGCACCTCGGCGAGACCGAGGTGTTGGAGCAGCTCGACCGCCGGACGCAGGTGGCCGAAATGGACGGGATCGAACGTCCCGCCCAGGATGCCGATGGGTGCCTGCCGGGGCATCATTCGCGAATATGGCCGTCGCCGAAGACCACGTACTTCTCCGTGGTGAGCCCTTCCAGACCGACGGGGCCACGGGCATGGAGCTTGTCGGTGCTGATGCCTATCTCGGCGCCGAGGCCGTACTCGAAGCCATCGGCGAAACGAGTGGAAGCATTGACCATCACCGAGGCCGAATCCACCTCGCGCAGGAAACGCTGCCCGTTGGTCCAGCTCTCGGTAACGATGGCATCCGTGTGGTGCGAGCCGTAGCGCTCGATGTGGTCGATGGCCTCATCCAGCCCGTCCACCACCCGCACGGCGAGTATCGGCGCAAGGTACTCCTCGGCCCAGTCGGCTTCCGTGGCAGCCTCAGCGTCGGGCAGCAGCGCCCGGGTACGGTCACAGCCCCGCAGCGTCACGCCCGCCTCGCGAAAACGTCCGGCAAGTAGCGGCAGCATGGACTCGGCCACGGCGGCGTCCACCAGCAGCGTCTCCATGGTGTTGCAGGTACCGTAGCGCTGGGTCTTGGCGTTGAACGCCACGCGCTCCGCCTTTTCCGGGTCCGCGTGGGCGTCCAGGTAGACGTGGCAGACGCCGTCAAGATGCTTGATCATGGGCACCGTCGCCTCACGCATGATCCGCTCGATGAGCCCCTTGCCGCCTCGGGGTACGAGCACGTCCACGTACTCGTCCATGGTGATGAGCGCCCCGACTGCGGCACGGTCGGTGGTACCCACCACCTGCACCGCCTCGCCGGGCAACCCCGCCGCTGCGAGCCCTTCGCGGATGCATGCGGCAATGGCCTGATTGGAGTGGATTGCCTCGGAGCCACCACGCAGAATCGTGGCGTTGCCCGATTTCAGGCACAGCGCGGCCGCGTCGGCGGTCACGTTGGGGCGGGACTCGTAGATAATCCCCACCACACCCAGCGGCACGCGCATACGCCCGACGCGGATCCCCGACGGCATGGCGTTGACCTCGCGCATCGCACCCACGGGGTCGGGCAGGCCCGCAATCTGACGCAGCCCCTGCGCCATGGCCTCGATGCGGGCGTCGGTGAGCTCCAGGCGGTCGAGCAGCGCGGCGTCCAGACCGTTGGCACGCCCCGCCTCCAGATCGCGGGCATTGGCTTGCTGCAGCGTCTCCCGCGCCGCGCCGATCGCATCGGCGATAGCGTGCAGCGCGGCATTGCGCACGCCAGCCTCGCTGCGCGCGAGCTCGCGGCCTGCCCGCCGGGCGGCCTCACCCAGCCCCCTTACATAGCCTGCAACGTCGGTAATCGTCTCGTCGGCGCGAGCACTCATGTCCGTCTACCACTCCCTGCACCGGCCGCACGGCCGGCCAATCTCGCCATGTCGATGGCCAATTGTAACAGCTCATCCCACGCGCGCCCGCGTGCCGCCCCCTTGATAACCCGGTCGACCCGGCCGGCCTCCACGAGCAGCCGCTGCCAGTGACCGGCGGGCACCCGGACGGCCGCCTGCCACAGCGCCGCCTGCTCCGACTTGCGGATCCGGTGGCGGCGGAATGCGGCGTCCGGACTCCCCCCCTCGGCATGGGCGGCCTGGAGCTCGACGAGCACGCGCAGCGTGCGTGCCAGCACGCCCAGGGTGAGCACGGGCTCTTCGTCTTCCTCGCGCAGGGCATCGCAGATCCGCCATACCCGGGCAACGTCACCGCCGGCGACCGCACGCGCCAGGTCGAAGGTGACGAAACGGGCGCTGTCGCCCACCGCATCGCGCACTTCGGCCTCGCTCACGCGGCCCTCGCCACAGATCAGGGCCAGCTTCTCGATCTCCTGCGCGGCCGCGAGCAGATTGCCCTCGGCGCGCTCGGCGAGCAGCCCCACCGCGTCGCGATCGGCCTCCAGCCCACGGGCCTTCAGCCGGCGGGCAAGCCATCCGGGGAGCTGCCCGGGCAGCACGGGCCAGGCATGCATGTGCACGCCGGCGCCCGCGAGAGCGCGCACCCAGGCGGTCTTGCGCTGGCGCGGATCGAGCCGACCGCATACCACCACCAGGACGGTGTCCTCCGGCGGACGCGAGGCATACTCCTGCAGGGCACTGCCGCCCTCGCGTCCGGGCTTGGCATCCGGTAGGCGCAGCTCCACGAGCCGGCGGGCGCTGAACAGCGACAGGCTCTGTGCAGCCTCCCGCAACCGCCCCCACTCGAAGCCGCTGTCCGCGTGAAGCACCTCGCGCTCATCGTAACCGTCGCGCCGGGCGGCCGCGCGGATCTCGGCGAGCGCCTCCTCGACGAGCAGGGGCTCCTCGCCAGTGAGCAGGTAAACAGGCGCCAGCCCCTTGCGGAGATGGCCGCTGAGCTGCTCGGGCCGAAGCTCGGCCATGCCTATGGCTCCGGGGGGGCCGCGTCCGGAGCAACCGCCGCCACGCGGGCCAGCATCAATCGCACGGCTTCGGCACGCAGCTCATCGGTAAGCCGCTCGCGCCGGGACTGCTCGGCGAGGGCGTCGTCGCCGCTGGCGCGATAGCTGCCCTCGGCGGTGGCCACCTCGCGGCTGCGGACCACCTTGCCGCCGGCATCGGCCAGCCGATAGCTCAGGGTATAGCCGAGCTCGTACTCGGTGGCATGGCCGCGGTCGTCCTCGGCCAGAACCCGGCGGCGGGTCCGCTCACCAAGCAGCACCAGCACCTGCTCGGCCCGCTCGGGGGCCACCGTCTCCGCGCCCAGGGTGGCGAGCTCACGGCGAACGGTCCGCACGAGCACGGCCGTGTCCGCGGGCGACTCGATCGCGAGCGCCCGGCCGTCCAGCGCGGCGCCCCCGGCGCCGCGCAACTGCCAGCCGCAGCCGCCGATCAGCCCGAGCGCCAGGGTGACGACAATCCACGACGCCGCGCGGCGCACTACTTCGCCACCACGTTCACGAGCCGCCCAGGCACCACGATCACCTTCTTCACCGACTTGCCTTCGGTGAACCGCTGAACGTGCTCGTCCGCCAGGGCCTGCGCCTCGATGGCATCGTTGGCGGCGTCGGCGGCCACCTGGATGCGGCTGCGCAGCTTGCCGTTGACCTGCACCACGAGCTCGATGGTGTCGCGCTCCAGCGCCGCCTCGTCCACCTCCGGCCACGCCGCATCCACGATGGCGTCGTCATGGCCCAGGGCGTGCCACAAGCGGTGGGCGATGTGCGGCACGATGGGCGCGAGAATGAGCACGATGGCCTCGATCGCTTCCTGCCGAACCGCCCGTGCCTGCTCGCCGTCCGCTTCGAAACGGCTCACCGCGTTGGCGAGCTCCATGGTCGCCGCAATGGCCGTGTTGAAAGTGAACCGGCGGCCGACGTCATCGCTCGCCTTGGCGATGGTTTCGTGCACCTTGCGCCGCAGCGCCTGCTCCGCCTCGCCAAGGGCCGTGGTATTCAGCGCCGGCGCCGGACCGGGGGCCACGTGATCGTGGACGAGGGTCCACAGCCGGCGCAGGAACCGGTAGGCGCCCTCCACGCCGGAATCCGACCACTCCAGGGACTGCTCCGGCGGCGCGGCGAACATGGTGAACAGCCGCACGGTATCCGCGCCGAAGCGGTCCACCAGTGACTGCGGGTCCACGGTGTTGCCCTTGGACTTGGACATCTTCGCCCCGTCCTTGAGCACCATGCCCTGGGTGAGCAGGTTGGCGAACGGCTCGTCGGAATGCACCAGTCCCTCGTCGCGCAGTAGCTTGTGGTAGAAGCGCGCGTAGAGCAGGTGCAGGATGGCGTGCTCGATACCGCCGATGTACTGGTCCACGGGCGTCCAGTGGTCGGCGCGCTCGTCGAGCATGGCCTCGTGATTGTCGGCACAGGCGAAACGCGCGTAATACCAGCTCGACTCCATGAAGGTGTCGAACGTGTCCGTCTCGCGCTCGGCCTCGCCACCACACTCCGGGCAGGTGGTGCGGTAGAACTCGGGCATCCGCTTCAACGGCGAGCCGCCGCCATCGATGGCGATGTCCTCGGGCAGGCGCACCGGCAGATCCTCGTCGGGCACCGGCACGTCGCCACAGCGCTCGCACCAGATCATGGGGATGGGCGCGCCCCAGTAGCGCTGGCGCGAGACGCCCCAGTCCCGCAGCCGGTAATTCACCTGGCGCTCGCCGGTGCCCTCGGCCTCGAAATGGGCGGCGAGGCGCTCGAAAGCCTCCTCGGAAGTCAGCCCGTCGTACTCGCCGGAGTTGATCAGCCGACCCTTGGCGGTGAACGCCCCGGTCTCCAGGTCTGCCTCGCCGTCGATGGGCTCGATGACCTGCCGGATAGGCAGGCCATAGGCACGGGCGAACTCCCAGTCACGCTGATCGTGCCCCGGAACCGCCATGACCGCACCAGAGCCGTACTCCATGAGCACGAAATTGGCCACGTAGATGGGGAGCTCGTCGCCGGTGAGCGGGTGAATGGCGCGCAGGCCGGTATCCATGCCGCGCTTCTCAAGGGTCGCCATGTCCGCCTCGGCGACCGACGTATGGCGGCACTCCTCGACGAAGGCGGCCAGCTCCGGATTGTTCTCGGCGGCAGCCGCGGCGAGCGGGTGCTCAGCCGCCAGACCCATGTACGTCACGCCGTAGAGCGTATCCGGGCGGGTGGTGAACACCCGCAACGGCTCGTCACGCCCGCGCACCGGGAACGCCAGCGCCACGCCCTCGGAGCGGCCGATCCAGTTGCGCTGCATGGTGCGCACCTGCTCCGGCCAGCCGGGCAGCTCGTCGATAGCGGTGAGGAGCTCCTCGGCGTAGTCGGTGATCTTGAGAAACCACTGCGGAATCGCGCGGCGCTCCACCGGCGCGCCGGAGCGCCAGCCCTTGCCGTCGATCACCTGCTCGTTGGCGAGCACGGTCTGGTCCACCGGGTCCCAGTTCACCGTGGCGGTCTTCTTGTAGACCAGGCCCTTCTTGTAGAGCCGGGTGAACAGCCACTGCTCCCAGCGGTAGTACTCCGGATCACAAGTGGCGAACTCCCGCGACCAGTCATAGCCGAAGCCGAGCTGCTGGAGCTGGCTCCTCATGTGCGCGATGTTCTGCCGGGTCCACTTCGCCGGAGGCACCTTGTTCTGCATCGCCGCATTCTCGGCCGGCAGGCCGAAGGCATCCCACCCCATCGGCTGAAGGACGTTGCGGCCGCGCATGCGTTGGTAACGCGCGATCACGTCGCCGATGGTGTAGTTCCGCACGTGCCCCATGTGCAGCTTGCCGCTGGGGTACGGGAACATGGACAGGCAGTAATACGTCTCGCGGTCGGGGCGCTCGACGGCCCTGAAAGTGTCGTTGCGCTCCCAGTACCGCTGTGCCTCGGCCTCGACGACCTGAGGTTGATATGTCTCTTCCATCGGGCTTGAACGGTCCAGTGTTAGGCGTGTATCGACATGGGTTGCCGGCGAAGACCGCAAGGATACCTTGACCCGGCGCAGCTTTGCATCCGGGCACGCAAGACCACACACGAGGGTTTGATAGTGCGCCCACCGGGCGCATATTGGCGGAGACACGCACACGGTCGACGACGATGAGGTTCGAGCATGAGCAAGGAACAACGTGATCGCGAAATCCAGGGTTATGAGCGGATGCTCGAACGCCTGCGCGATCGCCTGGAGAGCGCGGAACGCGAATTCACCCCTCGCGTTCGGGAAGCACTCGAACACGCCCGCGACCGAGCCGTGGAGCTCGGTGAGCTCACACGCGAGGAAGCCGACCGCGTGGCAACCTCGCTGCGCCGGGACCTGGAGGACGCCGCCGACTACACCGCCCGCCACGACACCGACCTCAATGCGTGGCTGCGCATGGACGTTCAGCTGGTGGAAAACTGGTTGTGGGACCAGTTCAGCTCCGTCGCCGACCGCACCCGACTCGAATGGCTCCAGTTCCAGCAATGGCTGGAACGCGCTGCCGAATACCACACCGGCGAAATCGCCGGCCCCGGCGCGCTCCACTGCACCGACTGCGGCGAAACCCTCACCTTCACCAAGGCGGGCCACATCCCGCCGTGCCCGAAATGCCGGGGAACCGTCTACCGGCGTACGCCGATGACGCAGTAACACGGGCGAGACGGCACGCATCGACACCAAGCCTACGACGCACGGCCCCGGCGCCTTCGAATCGCCCGGGGCCGTGCCCCACGCACACGAGCAATCCAGCCGGTTTATTCGCGCTCTTCAGCCAGCCGCCGTGCCTTGCGTAACTGCTCCAGGGCCATCGGGTAACGGTGAATCGAGAGAGCCTTCTCTAGCTGGACGATGGCATCCTCATACCGATCCTGCTCCAGCAGGAAAGCACCGTAGTTGCCATAAGCGTGAGCCCGTCGCGGGAACAACTCTATCTCCTCCTTGTGCAACCGTTCCTCAGCAGCCGCGTCACCCGTATCGTCTGCGACCTTCATCAGGGCCTGCAGCACCCAACGCGTCTGATAGTCATGGCGAGCCAATCCTTTGGCCTTACGAAGAAGCGTCCGTGCCCGGTCGTACTCCTTGTAGAAGCGATTCAATACGCCCATCAGATACCACGGCTGAAAGCTCTGACCGCCCAACCGGTACGCCTGGTTGAGTGTCTTCCAGGCCTCCCGGTACTCATACTCGAGCATCTGAATCCGAGCCCGCATCGCATGCGCCCTGGCGAGCTTCGGATCCAGGTACAGTGCGTAATTAACGAATGCCCCAGCCTGATATATGGACCACGTGGCGAAATTGCGGCACCTTCGTGATTCGTGTGGGTAGCCCGCCTCAGCGCTCATGCCACCTGCGCCCTAGATGTTGTGGTGTACGGGGAGGCCGGCAGACGGGTCAGCCGGGCGCCGATGAGATAGGTCATGGTGATGAGGTTGCGCGTGGTTCGGTAGCCGCGCGCCCGGGCCTTGGCCGCCTGGATGAGCCCGTTGGTGGCTTCGACGCCGGCGTTGTTGAGCCGGGAGTCGAAGGCGTTGAGGATGCCGGTCCAGTGCGCCTTGATCGTCAGCGCCAGGCGCTTGAACGGCTCGAGCCGGCAGCGCCGCGCCCAGCTATACCAGCGCTTGAGCTCGGCCTCGGCGATCTCGCGTGGTGGCGCCTGGGCGTAGAGCTCGCGCAGGGCGTGTTTGAGCCGCCAGGCGCGGGCGGTCTTGAGCTGGGTGCGCGAGAGGCTGTGGAAGTCCTGGAGCTGGCGATGAGTCCAGCGCCAGCCGTCTTTCAGCCACACCCAGCGGGTGTGCTTGAGGATCGGCTGCTCGCGCACCTCGGCACGGCGCACGGCGTCGACGGCGGCGTTGGCGAGCTGGATGACGTGGAAGCCATCGAAGGTCACCTCGGCGCCGGGCAGGTACTTGCTCACCCCGGCAATGTAGGCCTTCGACATGTCGATGCACGCCGCGCGCACCGCCCGGGGATCGCCGCCGTGGCCGCGCAGGTCCTCGGCAAAGCGCGCCACGGTGTGCTGATCCCGCCCGGGGCAGGCGTAGAGCACGCGGCGCAGCTCGAGGTCGTGGAAGACGCTGATGTAGTGCTGGCTGCGCCGCGCGGCGGTCTCATCGATTCCCACCGCCGCGACATCGCTGTAGTCCTTGTCAATCCCGGTTGAGGCTGTCCGGTTTTCCCCGGGCTAAAATGTCCGCTGCTCGGTGATGGTGTGTCTGGGGTGA
>NZ_JBNAZM010000037.1:0-48133 GCF_051195215.1 Arhodomonas sp. AD133
GCGCGAACGCGTCTTGCCCCCGGGCCGCTGTGGTGCTCTGACGTATGACAATACTTCTGAGAAGATTAGTAAGCGCGCTCCGGCAGCGGTTCGGCCGCCGCGCCCATCGATGTCATCACGAGCAGGACACCGACCGCCGCCGACACCAGACCGCTCATGGCCGCCCCTCCTTCATAGCGCTTCGCCGCATCGTTCCCATGGTCAGTAAAGGCGATGCCCAGCCAGTGATGATTCCGCCCCGACGAACGGTTAACATCGACATAGTGCCCGGGCCACCGGGCTACCACTCGCCCCCCGGCCAGGAGGAACGCGCCATCAGCGCCACGGCCCGACCGCCCACTCTGGAGCACGACGCCACCAACCGGCGTGCGCGCGCCAGCGGCGACTGGCAGCTGGACACGGTTCCGAAAGTGATGCGGGCCATCGCCGGACTACCCGCCGGGCAGTCCGGGTGGCGCCTGGATCTCTCCGGGCTGGGTACACTCGATACCGCTGGCGCGGTCTGCTTGCAGCACGTATTGCGTCGCCTCGGCGACGATGCGCAGGTCACCGGGGCACGCGATGACCACCGAGCGTTGCTGGCGCTGGTCACCGACGAGACGGCCGAACGGCCGCCACCGCCGCGCAGTCACGGCCCCCTCGCGCGACTCGGACGTCTCGCGAGCGAACGCGTCGAACGCGGCATCGCGTTCCTGACCTTCACCGGCGAGCTGGCTGCGGACACGGTGCCGCGACTCGCCACCCCGCAGCGGATTCGCTGGCGGCAGATCGTCGCCGAAACGGAAAAAGCCGGAATCAACGCCCTGCCCATCGTCGGCCTGCTCGCCTTCCTCATGGGTGTGGTCATGGCCTATCAGGGCGGCACGGTCCTGCGTGCCTATGGTGCCAACGTCTTTCTGGTCGAATTGGTGGGCATTACCATGCTACGGGAGATGGCGCCGCTGCTCGCGGCGATCATCGTCGCCGGGCGCACGGGCTCATCCTACGCCGCGGAAATCGGCACCATGCGCATCACCGAGGAGGTCGACGCCCTACGCACCTTCGGCGTGACACCATTCGAAATGCTGGTGCTGCCCAAGGTCGTGGCACTGGCCGTCGTGATGCCGCTGCTGAGCCTGTGGGCGGACATCCTCGGGGTGTTCGGCGGCATGGTGGTCGCCAACAGTCTCTATGGCGTGAGCTTCGCCAACTTCATCGACCGCCTGCCACAGGCGGTGCCGGTGTCCATGTTCTGGTCGGGTATCGGCAAAGCGCCGGCATTCGCCCTGCTCATCGCCATGGTGGGGTGTTTTCACGGCTTTCGCGTGCGCGGCAGCGCCGCCGAGGTCGGTCGCGCCACGACGCTGGCGGTGGTTCAGGCGATTTTCATGGTGATCATCGCCGACGCCCTGTTCTCAATCGCCTTCCAACAACTGGGAATCTGATGAGCGAGGCGGTCATCGAAGTGCGCAGGCTCACGACCCGCATTGGCGGGCGAACGATCCACGAAGGACTCGACCTCACCGTCGAACGCGGTGAATTACTCGCCATCGTGGGCAGCAGCGGCGCCGGCAAGACCGTGCTCGTGCGTGCGATCACGATGCTCCTGCCCATCGCCGGCGGTGAGGTCCGCCTCTTCGGTGAGCCGATCACCGGCCTCAACGCCGGCAACAGCCGTGGATTGCGGCGGCGCATGGCGCTGATGTTCCAGCGCGGGGCGTTGTTCACGGGCATGACGGTGCTGGAGAACGTGATGTTTCCCCTCGCCGAGCACACCCGGCTGCCGCGCGCGTTGCAGCGCGAGATCGCCGGGCTGAAGATCCGGCTCGCCGGGCTCGCCCCCTCGGCCGAGCACCTCTACCCCAGCGAGCTCTCCGGCGGCATGACCAAGCGTGCCGCCCTCGCCCGCGCCCTCGCCCTGGACCCGGAGCTGCTCTTCCTCGACGAGCCCACCGCCGGACTCGACCCGGTGAGCGCGGGCGCTTTCGATGCGCTCATCCGCGAGCTCCGCGACCTGCTGGGCCTCACCGTGGTGATCATCACCCACGATGTAGACTCACTGTGGGAGATCGCCGAGGGCATCGCCTTTCTGGGTGACGGGCACGTGCTTGCCCGCGGCAGCGCGTCCGAGCTCGCCACCTCCGATGTCCCGGCGGTGCGTGACTATTTCGCCGGCGCCCGAATGCAACGTGGCAGGGAGCGCTCATGGACAACCGCGTGAACTACACCCTGGTAGGGCTGTTCGT
The DNA here is from genome assembly GCF_051195215.1 of Arhodomonas sp. AD133. Classification (NCBI taxonomy): domain Bacteria; kingdom Pseudomonadati; phylum Pseudomonadota; class Gammaproteobacteria; order Chromatiales; family Ectothiorhodospiraceae; genus Arhodomonas; species Arhodomonas sp. AD133. The sequence continues at coordinate 2,226 of NZ_JBNAZM010000037.1, forward strand.
CGTCATCCTCACCACCGCCCTGGTAGGTGGCGGTCTGTGGCTCGCCAGCGGCCTGCGTAACGGCGATACCAGCAACTACTCGATCTATCTCACCGACTCCGTTTCCGGGCTCTCGCGCGACTCCGCGGTCACCTACCGCGGCGTGGACGTCGGCCGAGTCAACGAGCTGGAGATCGATCCCCAGCGTCCCCAGCGCGTGCATGCGGTCATCAGCGTCGACAGCGAGCTGCCCCTGCGCCAGGGCACCACGGCGACGCTCAAAATGCGCGGCGTCACCGGTATCGCCTACGTGGAGCTAACCGGCGGCAAGGCAAATGCGCCGCTGCTGCGCGCACAGGACAGCGAGAACTACCCGGTAATCCCGTATGAGGAATCGCTGCTGCGACGACTGGACACCGCGGTCACCGAGGGGATGGATACCCTCGACCGCCTAGGCCGCCAGGTCAGCGACCTCCTGGGCAAGAGCAATCAGCGCGCGCTGTCGGAAACCCTCGAGAACATGGCAAAGGCCTCCGGCACGCTCGCCGACAACAGCGACCGCATCGAACGCGTACTCGCACGCACCGAGCAGCTGCTCGAACGCACCGACGGCGCCGTCTCGGGGCTGCCGGAAACCTTCGCCGACGTGCGCGCGGCCGCACGTCGGATCGAGCGCATGGCAGCCACCTACGAGGAAGCTGGCGCGGAGCTCGCGGCGCTGGGGAAATCCGGCGACGAGGGCATGCGGCAGTTCAGCGACAACACGCTACCGCGCATCGATGCCCTGGCCGGGGAGCTGCGGACCCTCTCCCAGCGCCTCGGTCGCCTCATCGACTCCATCGCCGAACGTCCGAGCCAGCTAATCTACGGTCGCCCTCGCCGGGCACCCGGACCCGGGGAGGAGGGCTGACATGGATGTCTCCGGAGCCTGCCGACTGGCCGTTGCCACACTCCTCGTGACAATACTCGCCGGCTGCAGTGTCCTGGACAACGCCACGGCACCGCCACCGCGTACACTGCAACTGATACCCAGCGGCGACGTGGAGCTGGCCGCCCACGGGGATCACGGCGTTCTGCTGATCGAGGCGCCCGAAGCCCGCGCCGGTTATCGCAGCGCCGCCATCGCCTACCGCCGTGAGCCACTGACGCTCGACTACTTCGCTACCGCGCAGTGGGCGGCGCCGCCGGCGCAGTTGCTCACCGACGCGGCCACCGACGCCTTCGCCGGCGCCGGCCTGTTCGATGCGGTTTTAACCCCGGCTTCGGCGGTCCCGGCGGATTACCGTCTCCACCTCGAGCTGCTCTACCTGGAGCAGGATTACCGCCGCGGTGACGGCGGGGTGGCCCGAATCGCGGTGCGTGCGCACCTGATCCGAACCGCCGACAACCACGTCGCCGGCACGCGCCTCCTCGCCGCCACACAGAGAGCCGAGGTTCCCGGACCGTCCGCCGCCGCCAACGCGGCCAGCGGTGCGGCCAGGCGCCTGCTGGCAGACCTCGTGCGCTTCGTCGCCGAGCTGCTGCCGGCCGACCGCGATGGCGACGGAACGTCGTAGCTGGTATCGCCGGCTGCGCCGATGGCTGCTGGGCGCCGCGGTCGCGGCGTTGGCCCTGAGCCTGGCCATGGTGGTGCCGTTGCGCTGGATCGACCCGGTCACCAGCGCCTTCATGCTGCGACACCGCGTTCTAGCCGCCACCGGGGAAGACTATCGCGCCCCCGAGCAGGAGTGGGTCGCGCTCGAGCGCATCGCCCCGGTCATGCGTCTGGCGGTAGTGGCTGCCGAGGACCAGAAGTTCCCCGGTCACCCGGGCTTCGACCTGGAGGCGATCGCCAATGCCCTGCAAGGGCATCTTCAGGGAGGTGAACGGCTACGCGGGGCGAGCACGCTATCGCAACAGGTGGCGAAGAACCTTTACCTGTGGCCGGCACAGACGCTGTGGCGCAAAGGGCTGGAGGCGTGGTTCACGGTACTCGTGGAGCTCACCTGGCCCAAGCGCCGCATTCTCGAGGTCTATCTCAATATCGCCCAGTTCGGCCCCAACACCTACGGCGCCGGGGCCGCGGCACGACGGTTCTTCGGCGTCTCCGCGGCGACGCTGAGTGCCGAACAGGCCGCGCTTCTGGCTGCCGCCCTGCCCAACCCCCGGCGCTACCACGTCGATGCGCCCGATGACTATCTGCGCGAGCGTCGGCAGTGGATCCTCGAACAGATGCGTGCCCTGGGCGGCCCTGCCTGGCTCGAGCAGGCATTGCGCTAGCCGCGCCCCCGGAAACCACCCTGTCGCCCGCTAACGACAGCACCGTGGAAACCGCCCGCCCACCCGGGGGTACCGCGGCGCCCTGCCGCCCGGTTGCAGGGACGGCCGACGACGCCTCGGGGTGACACCCATCCGCTTGGGTCCACGCTGACCGCGGCACCTCTGCACACGTGCACGCAGCACCTTAGGCTCGGGACGTTCACGCCAACAAGGAGCCGTGTCATGAAGACTCTGTGCCTGACCGCCACCCTCGCCACCGCCTGTTACGCCTCGTTCGCCTGCGCAGACGACACCCTGGACGCCGCCATCGGTGGCGGCATCGGTGGCGCTGCCGGTGCGGCGATCGGCAAGGAGCTCGGCGGCCGGGACGGCGCGATTCTCGGCGGCGCGATGGGAGCGGCGGCCGGAACCGCGATCAGCACCGAACCCGACGAGCACGATCGCGTTGTCATCCACCGCGAAGAAGCCCGTCAACGACGGGAAGACAAGCGCGGTTTCTGTCCGCCCGGACACGCCAAGAAGGGCTGGTGCTGAGCAACCGCGTCTACGGGGACTGCCGCCCCCGTAGACGCTTTGCCAGGTAACGACATAACCCGATTGTCCCGGACGCGGGGACCGTCACCCCGCCCCCGGGTGCAGCGTGCGCGCCTTGCTCAGCGAAGCCGACGCGGCCCTGCAGCAACTCAACACTCGTGGGCGGCGAGATCCGCCACGTACTCCCGCAAGGCGGCCAGCGCCTGGGGGGACAGCCGGAGAGTCACACGCCGGCGGTCGTCCGGGTCGGGCTCGCGCAACACCCAGCCTTCGCGCTCGAGATAATCCAGGTGCCGTAAAGCGGTGGTCAGCGGCACGCCGGCACCGACGGCGACTCCGGAGACGTAGCAGCGCGCATGCTCGCCCGCCGCGTGCGCCAGCTCCAGAAGAATGGACCAGGCCGGCCCGTCAGCGACGTCCTCGCCGAAATGGCGGGCGCGCAGCCGGCGCTCGACACTCAGCCTCGCCACCGTGGCAAAGAAGCTGCCGTCATCATCGGTGCCGGACTCATACGCCGTCGGTAGGGCGTTCTCTCCTGTCGGCGCCGCCACCACCGGCCCGGTCATACCCGCATCGCCCTCGGCCTGTCGCAACAGGGCCCGACCGATGGCATTCATCATCCGCTCCGGGTCCCGGGGACGGGAGACGAAATCCACCGCTTCGTGCCTGACGGCACCGGCGACCTGCCCGCGGGAGGCCTCACCGGTCAGATAGATAATGCCGGGCGCCCTGGGCCCCAGCTCAGCATTCACCATCTGCGCCAGCGTCAGGCGATCCATCCGTGGTATCCGCGCATCCACCACGAGGATGCTGTATTCCCCGCTGCGCAGATACGTCAATGCATTCACGGGGGTATGCAAAACGTCGACGTCCAGCCCGGACGCCGCCAGCAGCCCCGCCATGTCGTCGCCTGAGCCCTCGTCACCATCCACCAGCAGTGCCCGGGGCCGCTGCTGCCCATCTCCTTGCGCTCCAAACCGAAACACGTGCTCCACTGCAGATGCCATGCCCACGCTCCTGTGCTGTGCTAACGGCCGCTCGGCCTGATACGCCCCTAAGGCGCCTTCGTCGTGGCGTGGCGTCTTCATGCCGACTTGCCCGTCCGGGGGGTCGGTCTGCTCCTGCACCGGCCATCCGCTCACGCCGATGACCGTCTCCTGGCTTTGTCCGTGTGTTATCTCGACCCAGCGTAATCCAATGCCCGCTCACACTCTCAAGCCCCGGGTATGGCGTACGATCGCGTGCTCGAGCTCATCGGGATCCAACGGCTTGCTGATAAAGTCGTCGGCACCGCAGCGCAACGCATTCCAAGCGAACCCGAACGAGGCCTGCCCCGTGACCAGAACGCAGGTCGGAGGTTCACGGAGCGTGGTCTTGATGCGGCGAATCAAGTGCGGACCGGTCAATCCGGCCTTGTGATGATCGCAGATGAGCATGCGGTATTCCGCTTCACCGAAGAGCCGCCGCAACGCGGCTTCGGCGTCGGATTCAACGCAGGCGACCAGGCCGAAGTCATTCATGCGCTGCGCTAGCTCGGTGGCGAAATCACGGTCGTCGTCGACCACCAGGGCCCGCCCGAGCTCTGGCTCGAAAACCACCGGTGACACGTGAATCCTGCGTCGGGATTCACCTGGAGGCTCGTCGGCGAGTGGCATCCTTACCTCCTCCCCTCGACAACGTCACTGTTTCCATCGACGCGATGGCAGCATGACGAGGGGAAACATACCCAGGCAGTTCCGCCGCGCATGCACGCATGTCATCCTCAGACGAACACGGCGGGCGCGGTGCATTGCCATCAATTCGCACCTCTTAGGATTGAACATAGCAAGCACTCACCGCCGCTCGGGGATTAATTGCTCCGAATCGGATCGGCCCGCCCCCGAAGCACAGAAGCCAGGAAGCGGCGCCACAGACCACACGGGAGGCATCATGGACACGCTGACACTGTCACTCGTGCAAAGTGATCTGCACTGGCAGCGACCACAAGCCAATCGCCAACGCCTCGGCGAACTGATGGCGCCGTTGGCGGGCCATACCGACCTTGTGGTGCTGCCCGAGATGTTCGCCACCGGCTTCACCATGGCCCCCGAGGAACACGCCGAATCGGCCGACGGCCCGTCGCTCGCATGGATGCGCGAACAGGCACGGCATCTACAAGCCACCGTGACCGGGAGTCTTGCGGTCCGAGAGGGCGTGCGCTACCACAACCGGCTCTACTGGGTCTCGCCTGCCGGCGACTGCCTGACCTACGACAAGCGCCACTGCTTTCGCATGGCCGGTGAGCACAACCACTACACCCCGGGCACGCAGCGCATGACCACCACCATACGCGGCTGGCGGGTGTGCCCGCTCATCTGCTATGACCTGCGTTTTCCCGTATGGAGCCGTAGTCACGACGACTACGACCTGCTGCTGTACGTCGCCAACTGGCCGGCGGTGCGCCGCTCGAGCTGGCAGCGCCTGTTGCCCGCGCGCGCGATCGAGAATCTCTGCGTCGTCGCCGCCGTCAACCGCGTGGGCGAAGACGGCAACGGGAAGGCATACGCTGGCGACAGCGCGGTGGTCGACTGGCTGGGCGACCCGCTGGTCAGCCTTGACGATACCGAGGCCGTACGCAGCGTCACCCTGCAACCGGAAGGTCTCAGACGCTATCGCGAGCGGTTTCCGGCACACCTGGATGCCGACCCTTTCACACTCGGCGAGTGCTAGCACCGTCGTGCCGGCAGGCTTACAATCCCCGCCGCAGCGGTGCGGAACGAATGCACCTGCCGCCCGATCCATCCGGGCTGGCGCGCGCTTACCGACACGCGAAGCGCGTACAGGGAGGATATAGCCGGATCACGGGCACACCGGACCGCGCGGCGCTGCCGCCTCGCAGGCGCGGAGATGCGAAACTGCTCGGCAGTGCGCCGGGAGGCCGCGCGGCCATCATCGGCGCACCACCGTCAGCACGGATACACGTATCAGCATGCCGCAGGTAATCGCACTGGCCGACAGTCGGGAACGGCTCGCCTTCTTCCGCCGCATGCGCACAGGCCTGGCGGAGCTTGGTGCGAGTCTGCACGTCGTCACGCCCTACCCGAGCCTGGTGCGCGCCGGACGTCGCGCAGGGCTCACGGTAACGCGCATCCCCGCCGGCTCGCCGGACGTAGCGTGTGAAGGCACCGATACAAGCGCGGACCGACGGACACAACGGCTGCGCACCGGGACACAGCGGGTGCTCGAGCGGCTCACGAACAATGCCCCGCTCAACCTGCTGTTGATCTGGGACGGCAGTCAGCCGGCCGGATCCGCGGCGGGTGAGGTCGCCACGCGGGACAACGTGCCGGTGCTCTATTTGCAGCCGCCACAGCTGCCCGGCCATCTCATGGTGGACCCGGAAGGCACGGACACCACGAGCAGCGTGGCACGCAATCCCGATTTGCTGGATCGGTTCCCCGTCGCCGAACGCGACTTCCTGCGCTGGCACGGGCTGTACCGCACGCGCCGGCGCGAAAGCGCGTCGGTGCCCGCCTCCGTGGTGGAGCCCACACGCACCCCGGGGGCATGGCTCGACCGCCTGATGTCGCTGACCGGGCAGGCGCCCATCGCGCGCCCGCCCACGGTGCGTGGACAACGACGGCGCCACAAAGCCATCCAGGCGGTACTCGCTCAACTGCATGACCCGCTGCCGGGTGACTATGCACTCTACGTCATGCAGCCGGACGACGATCCGGCGCTACGTAACGGGCAGACACCCGGACCGACACAAGGGCTCGACCGGGCACTGCGTATCGCCCGCGAGCAGGGGCTGCCGCTGGTCGTTCGGTTCGATCACCGTCAGCGCGACCCGCGCCGGCTCGCGGGGCTGGTCGCTCGGCTGCGCTCCAGTCGCGACGTCTACCTCACCAGCCAGCAGTGTTATCCACTGGTGGAGTACGCCCGGCTCGTGATCACCGTGAACGATGCCGAGGCGGTACTGGACGCACGTGTGCTCGAACGCCCGTTGATCGCTCTCGGCCCGAGCCTGATTGCCGAGCTGCCGGAGCGGCGGCTGGCGCAGCTGATCCTCGGCTACAGCGTCCCCGTGGACTACTACTCGCACCAGAGCATCGCCTCGGAGGCGATCGTCAGCATGCTCCGGCGTCTGCCTCCGGCCCAGTTCGCCCGGTTCGCCGAGGCCACCACGACGCCCGCCGACGTCGCCCTCACCAGCTCCACCGCGAATGCCTGACAGCGCCCAGGAGATTTCCGACTTGAACTTCACCGCAGAGCAACGCGCCGCATTTCGAACGGCTGCCCGCGACCTCGAGCGCATCGATACCGCCGTCTACGAGACCTTCGACAAGGACCCTCTCGAGCCGATCATCGGCATGGGCGAACCGCACCTGCCGATCGGTTTCTTCGGTCGTGACCCGGGACGCGAGGAGGTTCGCCACGGAACACCGTTCATCGGCAGCGGCGGGCAGAAGCTCAGGGCCACGCTGCACGAATTCCATCACGGCAGCGCGATGCCCGACTTCGACGCATCGCTGGCCATCGGGCGCGCTTACTTCTGGGCCAACACGGTTCCCTACAAGCCGGTGGGCAACAACGCCTGGTCCATGGCGGCAAAGAAGCGTTTCCAACCGCTGATGGCCGAAGTCCTGGTCCGCAACTGGCAGGGCCGGGAGTTGATCACGCTGGGGCGCGAGGCTTTCCTGTGGTTCGGCATCGGCCGGCCGCGCGACGAACGCCAGGCACTCGAGGCATTCTGGCAGCGAGCCGACCGCTTCGAGGCGAGCACCGAAGTCACGGTGGCCCTCGCCGACGGCACCACGGAGCGCTTCCGGCTACATCCCTTGCCGCACCCCTCGCCGCTCAACGCCACCTGGTACCGACACTTTCCGGCGCTGCTGCGCAACCGCCTGGAACGGCTGCACACACCGTCGGACACCGGCCGCGCGGCGGGAAGTCTCCTGTTATAGTGAATGGTCGAGCGTATGCCTGCCATGACCCGACAGGCCGCCATCGACATTACCGACCGACGGGAGCCCCATGAGCGCACTCAGCAATCTCGACGACCAGGCACTACAAGAGCTGCACCAGCGCACCACTGACCGCTACGAAGACTTCAAGGCCCGCGGCCTCGCGCTCAACATGGCGCGCGGCAAGCCCGCCCCCGAGCAGCTCGACCAGGTCAACGCTCTGCTCGGCCTGCCGGGCGCCGAGCGCTTCACGGCGGCCGACGGCACCGACTGCCGCAACTATGGCGGCGGCCAGGGGCTGCCCGAAGCGCGCGCGCTGTTCTCGCGCCTGGTCGGCGCGGCGCCGGAGCACACAGTGGTCGCGGACAACGCGAGCCTCGCGCTGATGCACGACCACATCGTGTTCAGCCTGCTCAAGGGCACCCCGGATAGCACCGAGCCCTGGGGCCGCTCGGGCACGATCAAGTTCCTCTGCCCGGTTCCCGGTTATGACCGGCACTTCGCGATCTGCGAGGAATACGGCATCGAGATGATCAACGTCCCGATGACCGACGACGGGCCGGACATGGACCGTGTAGAAACACTGGTGGCCGACGACCCGGCCATCAAGGGCATCTGGTGCGTGCCCAAGTACAGCAACCCCACCGGCGCGATCTACTCGGATGCGGTGATCCAGCGCCTCGCCGCCATGACCGCGGCTGCGCCGGACTTCCGCATCTTCTGGGACAATGCCTACACGGTGCATCACCTCACCGACGAGCGCATCGAGATCGCCAACCTGATCGACGCCTGCGCAGCGGCCGGCAATCCCAACCGTGCGCTGGTGTTCGCCTCGACGTCGAAGATCACGTTCGCTGGCGCGGGCCTCGGTATCCTCGGCAGCAGCGAGGAGAACGTGCGCTGGTATCTGGGCCTGGCCGGCAAGCGCTCTATCGGCCCGGACAAGGTCAACCAGCTCAGGCACCTGGCCCTGCTCCCGGACGAGAACGCGCTCGTGCGTCTCATGGATGGACACCGCACGCTCATCGCCCCCAAGTTCGAGGCCGTCTACGAAGCGTTCGATCGTGTGCTCGGCGAGCACGGTGTCGCCACCTGGACCCGACCCAAGGGCGGTTACTTCATCAGCCTGGATACGCCCGAGGGATGCGCGCAGCGTACCGTCGAGCTCGCCAAGGAAGCGGGTGTGGTCATGACCCCGGCGGGCGCAACGTTCCCCTACGGCCAGGACCCGGAGGATCGCAACGTACGCGTGGCCCCGACCTTCCCTGGCATCGACGAAGTCCGTCAGGCGGCGGAAGGGATTGCGGTGGCAACGCTGCTGGCGGCGACCGAGCGCGAGCGCGCCCGCCGCGCCTGACCCCGGAACCGGGGCGGCCGCGGCCGCCCGACTCCCGCACGCCCGCCGCACTGCGGGCCGACACAAGGAGGCTGTCACAATGGCTGTATCCGCCCCCATCGGGCGCGTCCTGCGAGCACTCGCCACAGTGGCCCTGCCATTGACGCTCGCGGCCTGCGCCACCGGGCCGCAGGTAACGCCGCAGGCCACGCTGAAACCACTGCCGGCGAGCTTCACAGGCACCCTGCCCTGCGCCGACTGCCCGGGCATCGACTACCGCCTGAATCTGTTCGCCGATCACAGTTTCTTCCTGCGCCGGCATTACCAGGACAGTGACAACGGTACCTTCGACGCCATCGGCCGCTGGGCCCGTGACGGCGAAGGACGGCTCGTGCTGCGCACTGGCGGTGACGCACCGCCGGGCAGCTACGTGGTGCTCGACGATGGTCGAGCCCTGGAGCAGCTCGACCGGGAAGGCGACCGCATCGACTCCGAGCTCGATTACCGGCTCGCCCGTACCGAAGACTTTCAGCCCTTCGCCCCGGCACTCGACCTCGCGGGTATGTATCGCTACGTCGCAGACGCGCCCCTGCTCCGCGAATGTCTCACGGGAAGGCGGTTTCCCGTGCGCGGCGGGCCGGACAACGCCGCACTGGAACGCGCCTATAGCGAGTCCGGCGTCGAGCCCGGTTCGCCGGTCAAGGTCACCATGCGGGGCCGCATCGAACGTCAGGCAGCGATGGAGGGGACCGGGAAGGAAGCCGTCGTCGTGGTCGAGGCGCTGGAAGGTGTCTGGCCCGGTGAGAGCTGCGGCAGCCCGTTCGCGGACGCTGCGCTCACGAATACCCGCTGGCGCGTGACCCGGCTCGATGACCAGCCGGTGACGGTTCCGGACGGTGGCGAGGCACCGCATCTGCGCCTGCATCCCGGCGACTCGCGGGTTACCGGTTTCGCCGGATGCAACCAAGTGATGGGCCGCTACGAGCTCGGCGACAACGGGAACCTGCAATTTCCACAGCTCGCCAGCACGCTCATGGCGTGCCCGGACACCGGCGAGCAGGAGCAGCGCCTGATGCGCGCACTCGAAGCAGTGACCGGTTTCGAGATCGACGGCAGCCACCTGATGCTGCGCGACGATCAGGGTGCCACCCGCGTCTATCTGGAGGCGACTCACCTCTAATCACCACTGAACGCACCGCCGCGGCCCCCGGACACGGGGCATCGCGGCACTCATCCGTTCGACGGACGCCCGAACCCCCGGCGTGACTGTTCCCGGACACACTGTGCCGGTATCCTCGCCGGTTGGCGAACCACTCACCCCCGGAAACCCCCACCAGGGAGTCGGTATGAAGCGTATTGCAGGAATCATCGTACTCGTCGCGGCAGTGGCCGCTGCCGCCGGCGGCTGGTATGTCTACCAGGGTAACGCCGGTGGCGACGCCGGCGGTGCCCAACCGCTGCTGGCCCACGTGCCGGCGGATACCACCTACTACTTCGGCTATTCGAAAGCCTACCCGGCAGCGGACTACGCCATGCTCTGGCAAGGCATGATGCCCGCCAACGCCGGGGAAGATCTGCCCGACCCGGCTGAGGCTCGCAAGGAGGCAGGTGACGCCGGCGCCATCCTCATGGCACTGTACCAAATGCAGATCGAGGCGACCCGTGCCGGCGAGCCGCTCGCCCGCTTCGGGCTGGACGCGAGCGGTATCGGCGGATTCTACGAGGTGCGGGGCCTGCCGGTTTTCCGCCGCCGGGTCGCAGACACCGAGGCCTTCTGGAAGGCGCTGGACGAGGCCGAGTCCAGTGCCGGTGTCACCGCCGGGGGCAGCGAAGCCGGTCAGCGCCGCTACCCCTTCAAGGCAGGCGAAGCGGGCGAGCCACCGGCACTGGTGATCGCCGTTCGCGACGGCTATGTGGTCGCCACGCTGGCAGTGAGCGATATGGCTGACGCCCTGCCCGTCGCCCTGGGGAAAGAAACTCCGGCCGAGACCCTGAACGACACCGACCGCCTCGCCCAGCTCGCCGATACGCACGAAACGCTGCCCTGGGCCACCGGGTTCATCGAGCACGGCGCGCTGGCACAGGCATTCACCGGCAACGGCGACAGCGGCCTCGGTCGGCTGATCACCGCCGTGGTGAGTGCCTATGGCGAAGAGCCGCCGCGCATGGACGACGCCTGCCGCGACGACGTTACCCGCCTGGCCGAGCTGTGGCCGCGCAGCGTCATCGGCCTGACCGAGCTGGACGCCGACACGGGTCGTGCCGGCGTGCGCCTGGCAACGCCGGTGACCGACCCGGCCCTCGCCGAGACCATGATGCGCCTGCGGGGCCACATCCCCGCCCCTGCCGATGGCGGAGTGGCGAGCTTCGGCATCGGGGTGAACGTCTCCGAGCTCCTGCCGGTGGCCCGGGAGCTGGCGGGGCGCTTCACCGCCGCCGACTTTCAGTGCGCCCCGCTGAAGGGGCTTCAGGCCCAGGTTGCCAGAAGCGACCTCTCGAGTCTCGGTATGGCCACGTCCATGCTTCGTGACGTGCGTGGCGCGGCCGCTACTCTGCTGACCCCGGAAATGAACGGGCAATCGCCCAAGGGCGTGGTGGAGATCGCGACCCCGCAACCGAAGGCGCTGTGGTCGATGGCAAGCGGCTTTCTGGGTGCCGGCGAGGCGCCGGAAGTCGGCGGTCCGCCGGTGGCGATCCAGGCACCCATGGCCGGCAGTGGGCCGGTGCGTGTGGCCCTGCGCAAGGACCGCTTCATCGTGCTTGCCGGCGAGGGCGTTGAAATCCCGACGGCGTCCACCGGCGATGACGAGGCGCTGGCACCCAACGGACTGCTCGCCGTGCGCTACAACCTGGCGCAGGCGAGCGAGTTCCTGGGAGCCATGGGATCGCTTCCGGGTACCGGTGGCGCTGTCACGGACGACGAAGAACTCGCGGAGCTGCAGGGGACCCTCGGCCAGATCGACGTGGACTATGGCATCGCCCTCGACGTCACTGCCGACAGCATCCGTTATGACATGACCGTTGCCCCCGGCGAGACCCCCTGATACGCCGGTGGGCGCGCCATTGCCGGGGCGGGCTGACCCCGGGTACCTGCCCGGATCAGCCCGCCCAGCGCGGGCGCTCCCCGCGCCAGTGGCCGCCTCGACGAAGCGGCTGAGTGGGCATCGCGCTCAGCCGTTCGGGCAGCAGCGGTGGCTCGTTCGCAGCTACCCCGGTGGGCTCGTCACTGCACTGAGCCGCACCCTTGAGCAACACGTTGAGAGCCCGTAATACCGGTGGCGGCTCCAGATCCTCCGGCGCCGCCCACGCCCCGACACGCATCATGGCCTCGCCCCAGTCGATACGGCTGGAAAGCACGACGATGGGCGCGGCAAGCACCAGCCCCGTGACGATGGGCGTCAACCACCAGAAAAAGCCGGTTGCGAACCAGGCGGTCACTGCCGTCCAGACCGCGCCGCCCACCATCGGTACCGTCGTATGGCGTGCTGCTTCACGCCAGGGCACGGCGCGACCGTCACGGACCTGCGGTCCCCAGTTGGTGCCACGCCCGCTGACCACGGCAATCACGAAGCTCGAGTGGAACGCCATCATCACCGGCGCGATCACCACCGAGAAGACGGTTTCCGTGAGGACGTTGGCACACAGCCGCAACGCCCCGCCGTGAGCCGAGCGGCCGCGGCGCGAACCCAGATACAGCAGCAACCCAAGAGCCTTCGGCAGCAGCAACAGGGCGACGGTCACCGCCAGCAACGATGCGATCTCGGAGGTCTTGGCAATCGGCCAGTCCGGGAAGAGCTGGTAGCCGTCGCGGAAAAAGCGCCCCGCACTCAGTGCCCGCGTGAGCGCATCGGCCGTGCTCAAGGCGAGCATGATCAGCCAGAGCAGCGACGAAATGTAGGCAGTCGCCCCCATGAGGAAGTGCAGGCGGCTCAGCGGATGCAATCCATGGACGGCGATGAGCTTGAGATGCTGTAGATTGCCCTGCACCCAGCGACGGTCGCGCTTGGCGTAGTCGAGGATGTTGCTCGGCACCTCTTCGTAGCTGCCCTCGATTTCCGGCAGCAGGTAGACGTGGTAGCCCCCGCGTCGGATGAACGCCGCCTCCACGAAATCGTGACTGAGAATCTCGCCGCCGAGTGGCGGGCGGCCGGGCAGCTCCGGCAAACCGCAGCACTCGGTGAATGCCTGCGTGCGGATGATCGCGTTGTGCCCCCAGTAGTTGGCGGCGTCCATCTGCCAGAAGCTCAGCCCGGTGGCGAGCATCGGGCTGTAGAGCCGCGCGGCGAACTGCAGGAAACGACCGAAAGGCGTCACCTGGCGCACCGGGATAGGCACCGTCTGTATGATCCCCGCCGCCGGGTAACGCTGCATGGTCCGCGTCAGCTGCACCAGCGCCTCGCCGCTCATGACGCTGTCGGCGTCGAGAACGATGAGGTAGTCGTAATACGCGCCCCACCGCCGGCAGAAGTCGGCGATGTTGCCGGCCTTGCGGCCACTGTTGTCGCTGCGGCGCCGGTAGAACAGCCGGCCGGCGGCGTCCAGCCGCCGCACCAGCGCCGCCCAGCCGGCTTCCTCGGCGGCGGCGATGTCCGGGTCACGGGTATCGCTGAGGAGGTGGAAGTCGAACGCAGCGCCATCGCCGGTCGCCATCAACGACTGCCACGTCGCCTCCAGGCCCGCAATGACCCGGGTGGTGTCTTCGTTGTACACGGGCATGACCACCGCCACCCGGTGCGTTACGCCGTCGTCGGGAATCGGGCTTGCCCCCAGCGTGAGCGGGTGGCGGCGCAACAGGCACAGCAGAAACCCGGCCATCGCCGACCAGAAGGCCATCGCGATCCAGGTGAACGTGATCGCGAAGACAGAGAGAATGCCCCACTCCAGGACGGTCGTGCCGTTCGCGCGCAGTATGTCGAACATGAGCACGACCCCGCCGGCCGCACTGGCGATGACCAGCAGCGCGAACGCCACCCGGCGAAGCCGGGCGGCGGGACAGGCAATGCCGCCGGCGGCGGTCATGAAAGGGTCATGGCAGCGCATTGGGGTCCCAGAGGTAGTTCCAGGTCTCGGTCAGGCGCTTGCCGCGCAGGGTCAGGTACATGCGCATATCCGCGGGCTTGCCGCTCTCCGGCGCGAGCCGGAAACTCGCACGCCAGCCACCGTCGGGCAAGCGGTGAACCTGCTTGTTCTGGATGAGCCCGGTCGAGGTCTCCAGGTGCGCTGTCACCGGCTGCCCTTCGACCAGCGAGTCGAGCTCACCGCCACGAAAGTCCACGATGAACTGGCGCAGGCTGCGTGGCGGCGGATCCTTCTGCCCGGGTATCGCCGCCCAGCCAATGCGCGTTCGCACGGTGCGGCCGAGGTCGTGCGCCTGCGGCGTTGCGGACAGACTGGTCAGGCGGTAGCGCGTGGTCATGGATTCGCCGGCCTGCAGCGGATCCTTCGGACTCCAGAACGCGACGATATTGTCGTTGACCTCCTCCTTGGTCGGAATCTCGACCAGATGCACCGCGCCCTTGCCCCATGCGGGCTCCAGCGGTTCCACCCATACACTCGGGCGGCGGTGATAGGCGGCTTCGAGATCGAGATAGCGCTGGAACCGACGGTCGCGTTGAAACAGCCCGAAGCCACGCGGATCCGTGTCCATGAGCGCGCTCTCGCGCAGGCTCTTCGGATTGGTGAGCGGTCGCCAGATCCACTCGTCACCGGCGGTGTGCATCAGCAGGCCATCGCTGTCGTGCACCTCCGGACGGAAGTCGTCACGGTGGTCGACCTTGTTCTCGCCATAGAGGAACATGCTCGTCAGCGGCGCAATGCCCAGGCGCTGGACGTTTTCACGCGCGAACAGTCGCTGCTCCACGGTAATGGCAGTAGGCGCCCCCGGGGCAATGTCGAAGCGGTAGGCACCGGCGAGCGAAGGACTGTCGAGCAGCGCATAGACGGTCATCTCCGCGACCTTCTCGTCCGGGCGCACGAGCCAGAACTCGCGGAAGCTCGGAAACTCTTCGCCGCTCGGCAGCGCCGTGTCGATCGCGAGTCCACGCGTGGAAAGGCCGTAGACCTGCTCCCGGCCAACGAAGCGGAAATAGGACGCACCGAGAAAGGCGACAACCTCGTCGGCATAGTCCGGATCGTTCATCGGGAAATGCACCCGGAAACCGGCATAGCCGAGGTTTTCCGGCGGCGGGCCGTCGAATATCTCGCCGCCATCATAGCGGAAGAGCGCGGGATCGAAGGGTACTGTCCGCACCTGCCCATCCTCGACGAGGTGGATCGTCACCGGCTCCCGGTAAAGGAACCCGGGGTGGAAAAGCTGCACCTCGAACGGCGATTCGCCCTTCCACAGGGCACTGTCTGGACGGAAGCGGATCTGCCGGTAGCCATCGTAATCCAGCTCGGTGAGCGCCGCCGGCATGTCAGGCTGCGGCGCCTGATACGGCTTTTCCGCGAGCGAACGCGCGCGCTCGGTAACCTGCTGGAACAGTCCCGGGCGTTCCGCGGACGGCTCGCTCTGGGACTGGGCGCCGGCACATGCGCCGAGGAGCACGGCAGCGACCACAACACCACGCAGCCATCGCCACGCTCCTCGATCGTGACGGTAGTCTTCCGCCATGAAAACTCCTTTTTCCGCGAGTGGTTGGACCGGAGGTGGGGTGAGCCTGTCAGCCGGTTTCACGTTCGAGACGGGCGAGGCGGGCAAGTGCCTCGTCCCGGCAATTGCCGCATAGCGCCGGCGTCGCGCTGAAGCGCTCGCACACCGCCGGTCGCTCCGGTCGCCCGAACAAGGCGCAGCGATTGTCCACCGTGAGCTGGACGCAGCGTACGCCGGCGGGTTTGCCCTCAGGCATCCCCGGCAGGGGCGACGAAATCGACGGCTCAATGCAGCAGGCGCCGCAACCGGCGCGACACTTCACGTTCGACCACCTCCGGACGACTCGCCCAAGAACGCGGCGAGTGCCTGGCGATGCTCCTCCGAACGAAGACGGCGCGCAAACGTACGGGCTTCCCGATCGATAACGTCGTGCAGCCGGGCCCGCTGTGCCGGGCTCCTAAGCAGTGCGCGCGTTTCGGCGACAGCCTCGCGCGGCAATGTCGCGATGCGACGACACCAGGCATCCGCCACTGCCGCCACCGCAGCCGGCTCACACACCTGCGAGACGAGCCCCAGCGCCTCGCCTTCCCGGGCATCGAAGCGATCACCGAGCAGCAGCAGCCGCGCGGCACGCTGTGGCCCGACGAGCTCCGGCAACAGCGCCGTGCTGGCGAACTCGGGCACGAGCCCCAACGGAACGAATGGCAAAGCGAATGTCGTATCGGTCGACGCCACCACCGCATCACAATGCAGCAAGAGCGTGGTTCCGATGCCAATGGCGCTACCGGTCACTTCGGCGACCATTGGCAGCGGACAGTCGACCACCGCATGCAGGAACTCGAACACCGCAAGCTCCGTGATCGCCGGTGCCTCGTCGCTCTCGGAAATGGCGCGAAAGTCCTGCAGGTCATTGCCAGCGGTGAAATCGCCCCCCTCGCCGCGGAAACGCAGCACCGCCACCGCCGGGTCCCGTCCGGCGCGATCGACCGCCCCGGCCAGCGCGGCATACATCGCCTGGGTCAACGCATTCTTTTTCTCCGGCCGGTCCAGCGTCAGAGTGCGCACCCCTGCGCTGGTCTGCTCGCGCACGTGCTCGCTCATTACGCCTCCCTGTGGTTGTGTCCCGCTCGCGCTCAGTCCCGCGGCGCACTGATACGCGCGCGCCACTCCTCCGCGGTGAACTCGACGCCCTCACGCTCCCAGGGGGGCACGGGGGTGAACACCTCGACGAGAAAGTCGACGAAGGTTCGCACCTTGCGCGAGAGGTGGCGACGATGGGGATAGAGAACATAGAACGCCGAGTTCTCGTGGGGATACTCCGGCAGAACGGGCACCAGCCGTCCGGCGCGGATATCCGGTACCACGAGCCAAGTGGACAGACGCGCCAGCCCCGCGCCGGAGAGAACCGCCTCGTAGACGGCGTCCGCGGTGTTGGCGCGAAAATTACCGCTCACATGCAGCACGCGGCGGCCGCCCACTTCGTCCTCGAACTCCCAGTCATTGAACAGCTCGAGCTCGGAGAGCGCCAGGCAATTGTGCTCTAGCAGCTCCTCGGGGGTTCGCGGCGTGCCGTGGCGCTCCAGATACGAAGGCGCGGCGCAGATGATGCGGCGGTTGACGCACAGCTTGCGCGCGATCAGCGATGGATCGTCCATCTGCTCGCGCCACTGAATGGCGACGTCGATGCCCTCGTCCACCAGGTCCACGTGCCGGTCAGTGAGCTCGAACTCGACGTTGATCTCCGGATAGCGATCGAGGAACTCGTTGATGCGGGGCAACACCTCGACGCGGCCGAAGGCGACCGTCGCCGCCACGCGCAGCGTGCCCCGGGGATTTTCATTGAGCGAGGTGACCGCCTCCTCGGCCTCCTCGATTTCCTGGATGATGCGTGCGCAGCGTTCGTAATACGCCTGCCCCGCTTCCGTGAGGCTGATCCGCCGCGTCGTCCGGTTGAACAGCCTCACCCCGAGGCGATCCTCAAGTCGGCGGATCTGCTTGCTCACCGCCGAGGGCGTCAGGTCCAGATCGCGCGCCGCGGCGGAGAAGCTGCCCTCCTCCACGGCTCGCGCGAAGATCATCATTTCGGCCGCCTTGTCCATGGGTCCTCCCGCTATCTATGCCGGACATTCACAGCCGGTTTGCCGTGCTCCGGGATTATCGCTGCCGTCGCCTATTGTATTGTGCTACGCAACATTCAGCGCGCGCCGTCTCCGCGACGGCCGACGGAGGCCACGAGTCATGCGCACACGCAAGGATTTTCACACATTTGGCGAATATAGCAGCGATAAGGTCAATGAGGCGGTGATGCGCGGTCGCCGCCTGCGCGCCGCCGCACTGCGCCGGGCGGCCGCGAATCTCTACCACGCATTCAGCCGCGGCCGCAGCGAAGCCATGTATCGACGCCTGGCGGCGCACACGCGGCCGTTCGCCCGTTGAGGCAATTCGTGAGCGTCAGTCACACCTGTTGTGACGACAGAATCTTTATCGGTTGAACACATTTGTATAAATTTTTGTCAACAAACGCGGACACATTGCGGGCCGCGAAAGGGAAACAACCATGAATCAACGCGAACCCATTGAGCATGAAGCCCGGATCACGCTGCTCGATGTGGAGCCGGTCCTGCGACGCAGCCGCCGCCTTCGCAGCGACATGATGGCACGCGCGCTTCGCCGGTTCGCCAATGCCCTGCGCGATCATTCGCATGGCTATGCGGAGGTCGGTGGCCTACTGACCCGCGCCCCGATGGGGTAGGGAAACGCTGGACGAATCGCACGCACGCGGCAGTCGTTCGCCGTTTCCCCGAGAATTCCGCCGGCGATTGCATCGCCGGCCACCCCGGGACTTCCGGGATATCGCCTCTCCTCCTCTTGGCCGGCCCTTGTGGCCGGCTTTTTTTTGTTTGTTGAACGCAGTGCGCGAGATTTTCTCCGCGGGAACGCACACCCCGGCAATCGCCGGAGTGTACTGGAGGGCACGAGTGTGCCGAAGCGGCGACGACACTAACCGGCAGCTGCCGCACAAGCGGTCTGCGGCGCCTCGTCACGCCCGCCAAGTACTGCATCCAGTGCCTCCAGGCCAAAGCAGATGACAGCGGCACCATGCCCCCGGGAATCAAGCCCGGCCCGGACGAGGTCGTCAGTCGAAGCCAGGCCGCAGCGACCGATCGCCTGCCATCCCGCCTCGCCCTGCACTTCCAGTCGCAGACCGTGGGCAAGCCTGTTGCGCTCGGGCAGAAGCCGATAAGCCGAAGTCACTCCTGCGCCCGCCGTCGCCGCGCGCACCAGCGTCGCGAGCTGCATTGCCGTCACCGGCGCTTCACTCACCCGCGCCAGCATCAGCTCGTGGCGATACCCGCGATCGTCGAGCACCGGCCCGGGAGAAACCACGAGCCGGTCGTTGGGCGGATCGAGCGCCTGGCTGGCGAGCAGCTCACACACCCCACCGACCAGGCCGGCCCGCGGTCGCGGCCGCCGGCGCTCACCGAAGCCGGACGACTCCCAGGGCGGTAGCCGCAGAAGCTGGCGGCTGCAGCCGATTACCTCGGCAACGGACTCGTGGACGCGCGTGACCAACGCCTGGAAACGATGTCCCCCGTGAGCCGGCTCGGTCAGATCGCGACTGGCCAGCATCTGCTCCAGTCGCGATGATTCGTCCTTGCTCTCCATGGCTTGCCCTCTGTAATGGAGACCCCCAAACGAAAACGCCCCCGGATCTCTCGATCCGGGGGCGTTTCGTGTGGCGTCTGGCTTAGGCTCTTGCGTCAGGCAACACGGCACTGGCCCGGATCGATAGACCCAGGATAAAACCAGAAAAACCAAAAGCGCGTGTTACCGATGACCGACATTCTCAATGACTCTGTGGCTGTCGACTTGACAGTAGCACCGACGGGGCGGTCACCGCAACAGTGCGCTGACCGCCCATAGCACCACCATGCCCGCGGCGAGGACCCAGAGCGTGTTACGTGTGCGCCAGGCGACGAGGGCGGCGACGGCGCCGCCGGCCAGTCGTGCCGGATCCAGCGGCTCGGGGCCGCCCACGACGATCCCGGGGACCACGAGCGCCGACAGCACGGCCGCCGGGACATAGCGCAGCGGTCGCCGCAGCCAGTCGGGCATGCCGCGATGGCCGACCGCCTGAATGAACGACAGGCGCAGCGCGAATGTGCCCACGCCGGCACAGAGGATGATCAGCCACACCCCCGTCTCGCTCACGCGGCCTCCCGGGATATCACCGATTCCGCCACGACACCGCTGGCGATGCCGGCCACGGCGCCGGTAATCATGCCGAGATTGAACGGCAGCCCGTGGGCGGCAAGCGCGACGCCTCCGCCGAACAGGGCGGCCACTGCCATGGGCCGGTCATGAACCGTGGGCACCAGCAGAGCCAGGAAGATCAGGGGCACGGCAAAGCCCAGCTGCCAGGCGGGCGGCACCGCGGCGCCTATGAGAATGCCGGCAGCGGTGGCCGCCAGCCAGACCACCCACAGCGGCAGCGCCGCACCTAGATAGAACCAGTGCCGCGCCGCCATGTCCGGATGTGCTATGAAGCGGCCGATGCACACGGCATACGCCTGGTCGGTCAGCAGATAAGCGAGCGGCCATTTCCAGCGAACGGGCAGATGGGCGAAATGCGGCGCCAGCGATGCGCTGTACATGGCGAAGCGCAGGTTGATCACCAGCGCCGTGAGAATGATCACACCCGCCCACGCACCGTCGGCGACGAGCTGCGCGGAAGCGAGCTGAGAGGCGCCGGCGAAGATGAACAGCGACATGCCCATGGTGGCGAGCACGTCCAGACCGGCGTCGCGTGCGGCGATGCCGGCCATTACGCCAAAGGGCACAGCGCTGGGCGTAATGGGGCCCATGGCCCGCAGCCCCGCGACGAAGGCGTTTCTCGGGGTCATGACGGTTCGCTCTCGATAGTAACGACCGGACGGCCGTCGGTGACGATCGTTGCAATTGTAACAGTTGCCAGTCGGCGTGTTGCATCCGTCAGGGGCGCGGGTCAGCGGCAGGCGATGTACCGGGTGGGCCATCCGCTGCCACAGGCGACGAGTTCCTGCACCACGACAGCCAGTGACGGACGCTGCTGCTCCAGACGCCGGCTGACCACCGGCCGGGTGATACCCCCGTGACGTTCACCCACCTGGAAACGAAAGGCATAGTACGGTGCCTGTCCCATGCGCAGGTCGGTGATCACCACCCGCTGCCCCTCGGCGGTCACCGCGTAGAATCCCTTGGTAAAGGCGGCCAGACGCTGTACCGCCCAACCCTCGCCGATGCCCTGGAGCAGCTCCGGAGCGCGGGTATAGCGCTGCCATCGCACGGGCAGCGCGCCATCGATGCGGTAGAACCCCTCGTAGTACGCGTCGTCGCCCACCGCGACCAGGCGCCAGAGCACGGTGTTGAACGGCGTCGGCGTCGCCAGCAGGCCGTTGACGTCAAGATCCGCGCGGGCGAGCGCACGCTGCCCGGCGGCCTCTGCCTGCTGCTGGGCGATCACGCTCCAACCCAAATACGCGGCACCCAGAGCCAGTCCTGCGAGATTCCACCGACGCGCCCGGCGCCAACAGCGTCGGCCAATTAACGCGCCGACCAACCCCACGGCCACGGGCAGGGTATAGAGCAGATCAATGATGAAAATGCTACCGAGGCCCACGGGATAGTCGGAGAACGGGAGCAGCAACTGCGTACCGTAGATGGTGAACGCATCCAGCAACGCGTGGCTGATCAGTACCAGCCAGAAGGCGGCGAACCAGCCCCCGAACGCACGTCCGCAGCGGTCCTGGTGCAGGCGGTCCGCAGCGGCTGCCAGCAACACCGCGGCGACGCTGAGGAACGCCAGGGCATGACTGGCTCCGCGGTGATAGGTGAACGAGGCGACGGCGTTATCGAAGGGGATGACGACGTCCAGATCAGGCAGGGTACCGGCGATGCCGCCCCAGACGAAGGCGCGCGCACCCGCCCGCCGTCCCATCACCGCCGCCCCCACCGCGGCACCGAAGACGAGCTGCGTCAGTGAATCCATGGAAGCAAGTCCCCTCCTGTCTCCGCCCGGGGTGCCGATCCGGCTCCCTCCCGGAGCACGCTGTGCCAGAATGCGGGGTGACGACACCGCCGACCAGGCCATCAGGTCCCCAAGTCGTGTACATCCAAGAACTCTACCAACGTCTCGACAATCTGCTTCGACGCCCCGAGACCGATGATCTGCGCTGGTGGCAGCGCCGGGGGCTGTTTCTGCTGCGCCTGGCATTTTCAGTCGGCGAGGATGCAGCCCGCGGCCAGCTCACCCTGCGTGCCACGAGCCTGGTCTATACCACGCTGCTGTCGATGGTGCCGCTGCTCGCCGTGAGCTTCTCGGTGCTCAAGGCCTTTGGTGTCCACAATCAGATGCAACCGGCCCTGGAACGTTTTCTGGCGCCGCTGGGCCCACGCGGCGCTGAGATCACGGAGCAGATCGTCGCGTTCGTGGAGAATGTCAAAGTGGGCGTGCTCGGGGCGCTGGGCCTGGCACTGCTGCTGTATACCGTGGTCGCGCTGGTGCAGAAGATCGAGCAGGCGTTCAACGCGATCTGGAGCATTCGCCACCCGCGCCCGCTGCTGCAACGCTTCAGCGACTACCTGAGCGTACTGCTGATTGGGCCCGTGCTGGTCTTCTCCGCCATGGGCATCACGGCGTCGGTATTCGGATCGCAGTGGGTTCAGTCTCTGTCGACGGTAGCGCCGCTGGGCCTGTTGATCGAGGCGCTGACACGACTGCTGCCCTACGTGCTGATCGTCGCCGCCTTCACCTTCGTGTACCTGTTCATTCCCAATACTCGTGTGCGTTTCGGTTCGGCGCTGGTCGGGGCCTTCGTGGCCGGAGTGCTGTGGCAGAGCAGCGGCTGGGTGTTCGCCGCCATGATCGCCGGCTCCACACGGTATACGGCCATCTACTCCGCCTTCGCCACGCTGGTGGTGTTCATGATCTGGCTGTACCTGAGCTGGCTGATCCTGCTCATCGGCGCGAGCATCGCCTACTATCATCAACATCCGCGGCAGCTGATCATTCGCGGTGACGCCGCCGCACTCAGCCCGAGACTGCAGGAGCGCCTGGCGTTCGCGCTCATGGCGCTGATCGCCGGCGCCTACTATGCACGCACGCCGGCGCCGAACGCCGATGAGCTCGCCGACAGCGTCCGGCTGCCACCGTATCTGGTGGGCGAGAGCCTTCAGGCGCTGGTGGACGCGGGCTTCCTGCGACCGCTTGACGGCGACAACGCCACCACGGTGTACGTACCGGCCACCCCGCCGGAGACCACGGCGCTGGCGGAACTCCTCGCCGCCGTGCGTACCCACGGCGAACGCCCCGGCATCGACACGCGCGCTCTGACTGCGCCGACGGCGGCACGTGCCGCCGGTGATGCCTGGGAAGAACACCTGGCGGAGACACTGGCCGGGCGCACCGTGCGCGACCTGGTGACGGAGGCTCACTCGTGAGCCGCACGGACAGCGACCGACTCACCGACGATCTGCGCCTGCTCGAGGCGTTGGATCGTCACGGCTCGATCAAGTCCGCCGCCCACGCGGCAGGCATCGGCTATCGGTCGGCGTGGAACCGCATCGAGCGAATCGCCAATCTGTCGGCAGTCCCCCTGCTGGAGCGGCGTACCGGCGGGCGCCACGGTGGCGGAACCCGGCTCACCGACGCCGGACGCCAGCTGCTGGCGGCGTGGCGGCGTCTCGCCGCCGAGCAGGACCGGCTCGCCGCGGAACCGGCCACCGCGGGCGCGACGGGCGATGCGATCGCGCTCACCCGACGACTGGCATTGCGCACCAGCGCCCGCAACCAGATCTACGGCCAGGTTACGCGCATCCACGCAGGCGCCGTGGAAGTGGAAGTCTGCATCACCCTCGCCGACGGCTCTCAGGAAATCGCCGCGGTGGTGACCGCCGAGAGCCTGCGTGAGCTCGACATACGCGAAGGCCGTGGCGTGCACGCCTTGATCAAGGCGTCGGCGGTCATGATCGCCACCGGCGAGCTGAGCGTGAGCGCCCGCAACCGCCTGCACGGCCACATCGCCCGGGTGGTGCCCGGCACCGTCAATGCGGAGGTGGTACTCGAGCTCGCCGGTGGCCAGACCATCGCGGCGACCATCACTCAGGACAGCGTCGAGCGCCTGGGTCTCGCCCCGGGCGTGGCAGCGACCGCGCTGTTCAAGGCCTCCAGCGTCATTCTGGGGGTCTGAGCCGCCACGGTTCATACCAGGGCGACAGTCTTGGCGATCGCCCAGACCCGTCGACCGGGCTCGATACCGAGGCGCTCGCGGGAGAGGCTGGACAACGAGGCGAGCAAACGCCCGCCGTCGACGGCGACCGCCACCAGACAGCGTCCCTGCGCGGGATCGCCCACCACCGTCTCCACCTCCCCGCGGAATCGGTTGAGCGCGCTGCTCGCCACGGGCGGCTCCAGGGCGAGGGTCACGTCACTGGCGTGAATGCGCACACGCACCGCCTCCGCGGGCGGAATGCGCTCCCCGGCAAGCCAGATCGGCGTTCCCCCCACCCGCAGCTCGCTGATGTGATGCTCGGCATCATAAGCTACCGCGTGCGCGGTCAGCACGGCCCCGGCGTCTTCTCGCCGGGCGAGCGGAAGATCCGGGCGTGCCAGCAACGCCGTGAGCTCGCCGGCGGCACGCACCCGGCCCTCCTCCATGAGCACTAGATGGTCGGCTAGCCGCACGACTTCATCGAGGTTGTGGGTAACGAGCACCGTCGGCAACCGCAGCTCGCGCACGACCCGCTCCAGCCAGGGCAGGATTTCACGCCGCCGGGTCTCGTCCACCGCCGCCAGCGGCTCGTCGAGCAGCAGCAGGCCGGGGCGCGCCAGCAGGGTTCGGGCAATGGCGACGCGCTGGCGCTCGCCGCCGGACAGCGTTGTCACACCACGCCGGAGCAGATGGGTCACGCCAAGCAGCTCGGCAAGGGCGTGCACCTCCCCGTCCGCCGCCCCGCTGCGGCGTGCCGCGAAGCGCAGGTTACCGGCGACGCTCAGGTGCTCGAACAGCCGCGCGTCCTGAAACACCAGCCCCACGCCACGCGCCTGCGCCGGCACCCACACGCGATGATCATCATCCTGGAACACACTCGGGCCGAGGGCCATGCGGCCGCCCGCACGCTCCAGGCCCGCCATGCAACGAAGCAGCGTGGTCTTGCCACTGCCGGAAGGCCCGAATACCGCGCTGACCCCCGTCGCGGGCAGGGTCAGCGCCACGTCCAGGCTGAAAGCCGGTCGTTCGAGGCGAAAGGACAGCGCCAGCGTCATGGGCCGAACGTCTGGATGCGACGATTGGCCCAGTAGACCGCGCACAGCAGAGCGAAGGACAGCACCAGCAGCAGCGCCGACAACGCATGCGCGTGCGCATAGTCCAGGGCCTCGACATGATCGTAAATCGCGATGGAGACGACCTGCGTCTCACCGGGAATATTGCCGCCAATCATCAGCACCACACCGAACTCCCCCACGGTATGTGCGAACCCCAGTGTCACCGCCGTGAGAAAACCGCGACCGGCGAGCGGCACCGCAACGGTGAAGAAGCGATCCCAGCGGCCCGCCCCCAGGGTCGCCGCTGCCTCCAGCGGCCCTCGCCCCACCGCGGCGAAGCCATTCTGCAGCGGCTGCACCACGAACGGCAGGGAGTAGATGACCGACCCGAATACCAGTCCCTCGAAGGTGAACGCGAGCGGGGCGCCGCCGAGGGCTACGAGTACGCCGCCCACGGGGCCGTGGGGACCGAGCAGCAAGAGCAGATAGAAACCGAGCACCGTGGGCGGCAACACCAGCGGCAAAGCCACCGTGGCCTCCACCAGGGTCCGCCAGCGTGAGCGGGTATGGGCGAGCCACCAGGCCAGCGGTGTGCCCACGAGCAGCAGGATCACCACCGTCGAGGCCGCAAGGGCCAGGGTGAGCCGCAGGGCGATGAAGTCAGCGCCGGTCATTGTGCGACCGCTCCGGCACCCGGCATCGCGTCACTCACCGCCCGGGATAGCATACCCGAAACCGCGAATGATCCCGGCCGCCGCCTCGCCGCGCACGAATTCGAGAAAATCCGCCACGGCCGGGCGATCCGCGAGCGCAACGGCCTGCTGGCGAATGGGCGAGTGATAGGACTCCGGCACGACCCAGTGACTCCCGACCACGTCGGCTGCCGGCGTACGTACCTGAGAGAGGGCGACGAAACCGAGAGGCGCGTTGCCGCTCGCGACGAACTGATACGTCTGTCCGATATTCTCCCCCATCACGATCCTGCCCTGCAGATCCCGCCACAGACCGAGCTCGGTGAGTGTCTGCTTCGCGGCGAGACCGTAAGGTGCCAAACGTGGATTGGCGACGGCGAGCCGCGAGAATCCGGCCCTTCGCAGCGCCTGCTTCGGGTCCGTGAACGCATGGGCGTCAGCGCTCCACAGTACGATGCGACCCCGCGCATAGGTGAACCGGCTCCCGCCGACGATGTATCCCTCCGTCTCCAGGCGTCGCGGGCGTGCCCCGTCGGCCGCGAAGAACGCATCGAACGGCGCGCCGTTGACGATCTGCGCATAGTGCTTGCCGGTGGAACCGAACGCCAGCACCACGTCATTGCCCGATGCGGCTTCATAACGCGCCACGATGTCGCGCATCGCGTTAGCGAAATTGGACGCCACCGCGATCCGGATTTCCGCCGCGTGGACCGTGAATGCGAATGACGTCGCCAGCAGACCGGCGATGAGCCCGACGATCATGGCCATCGTTCTGGCGTTACCCATGGCGTCGTACCTTTCGCTATGCACCGCTATGCAAATTATTGCATAGCGCAATTCACGGCAACCCCGCCGGACGCACACAACGGCCCGCGCGATCAGATCGCGGGCTG
Source organism: Arhodomonas sp. AD133 (assembly GCF_051195215.1). Lineage (NCBI taxonomy): Bacteria > Pseudomonadati > Pseudomonadota > Gammaproteobacteria > Chromatiales > Ectothiorhodospiraceae > Arhodomonas > Arhodomonas sp. AD133. Next base: position 28,761 of record NZ_JBNAZM010000037.1, read on the forward strand.
CTCCAGTGTTGGCAGCGTATTGGCGAGCGACTCCCGCTCGGCAATGGCGCGATACCACCCCGGCAACTTCCTGGTGGTCGCCTGCCAGTCGAGCTCGGGAAGCCGGAAATCGAGGTACCCCAGAGCACAGGCCAGCGCGAGACTGCCCAGGTCGGGGCGGTCGATCAGGGGACGCACGGCCTCGTCGGCTACCGGCAAGGCTCGTGCAAGCGCCTCCAGACGGCGTTTGACCACCGGGTCATCGCCACTGTCACCGTGGAAGCGCCGGTGCGCCACGACGGCGACCGCTGCATCCATCAGCCCCTGCGCGAGTCCGAGCTTGCGGTGGACATGCTCGACACGGTCCAGGGGCATGAGCCTCGGCTCAGGAAAACGGCGCTCCAGGTACAACACGATCACCGCACTCTCCGCCAGCGGCGTCCCGTCATCGACCTCCAGCACCGGAATCCGGGAAAACGGATTCACCGCCAGCAGTGCCTCCGTACTCTCCCACGGATTGACCCATACTGGGGTCACGCGCGGGTTGAGCTCTTTCTCCAGCAGCACGACCCGCACGAAGCGTGCATAAGGCGATGTGGGCGAGGCATAGAGCTTCATGGCAACTCCTCAGAACGCCGGGCACGGGAGACACCGCACCCGGTCTCGCTGGATCGGGCGCTACTTGGTACCGTACATCCGGTCTCCGGCATCGCCCAGGCCCGGCACGATATAAGCCTTCTCGTTGAGGCCAGCGTCGACAGCAGCGGTGTACAAGGGGACGTCCGGATGTTCCGCATGAAAAGTTTCCACACCCTCGGGCGAGGCGACCAGACACAGAAAACGCATGTTGGTGACGCCGTCACGCTTGAGGCGCGTTACAGCGGCCGCCGCCGAATGTCCGGTGGCGAGCATGGGATCGACCACCACCACCAGGCGGCGGTCCATGTCCGTTGGCACCTTGTAATAGTACTCCACCGGTTGCAGCGTCTGCGGGTCGCGGTAGAGCCCGACATGGCCGACACGCGCCGCCGGGATGAGCTCGAGCATACCGTCGAGCAACCCGTTGCCGGCACGCAGAATAGAGATGAAGCACAGTTTCTTGCCGTCGAGGATAGGAGCATCCATCGCAGCGAGCGGGGTCTCGATAGGGCACGTTGTCAGGGGAAGATCACGGGTGACCTCGTAGGCCAACAGTACCGAAACCTCGCGCAACAAGTCCCGGAACTTCGCGGTGGAGGTCTGGCGGTCGCGCAGCAGTGTAAGCTTGTGCTGCACCAGAGGATGGTCGATTACAGTAACGGATGGCTGCATGATGATGGTGTTTTCCAGACAGTGGCGTCGCGTCGTTAACGCGCAAGCGTATCAAAGCCACCGACCGATGCCACTTCGAGCGCGCCTATGCTGAGGTTCCGCAGGCGAGGTCACGCCCCGAGCCTGCGCCGGCGGCTGTCGGCGATGACCGCGCTCGTCACCATCGTCGCCGCCATCGGGCTTAGCATCGCCATCGGCCGGCTCGCCGGCTCCCAGGTGGAGGCGCTGAGCAATCAGCTCCTCGCCGCCAGTGCCCGCCGGCTAGCCAGCGGCATCGACATCGTGCTCTACGAACGCTACCGGGATATCGTCAACACCGCGGAGAGCGGACTCTTTCGCGCCGCCGACGGGCGCCCCGCGTCACAGCGTCCTTTTCTGCGCCACATGGTCGCCGGCAGTGACCAGTACGCGTGGATGGCATACATCGATCGCGACGGCATCATCCGCCAGGCGGACCGCACCTCGCTCGAGGGGCGCGACGTGGCTTCGACATTGTGGTTTCGTGCCGGTCGCTACGCCCCGTGGATCACCTACGGGACGGGCGGCGAAACCGGCGACTGGATCGGCGTCGACGACGGCGCGATTGTGCTGGCGGCGCCGGTGCGAGGTGCCCAAGAACAACCCACCGGTGTCGTCGCCGCCGCCGTGCGCCTTGACTGGGTGCGCCGGTTGGCGCGGGATGCTGCCAAGCCCATCGCGGCCCGGGAAACAGTGGATCTGTTCGTCATCGGCAACGACGGCGAAGCCTTGATCGGCGCACCAGCGGAGCTGAACGCGCCCGCCTCGCTCATGAAGGCGATCCGCGAACACACCGGTGCGGTCGAGACCTTTCAGTGGCGCGACGACACGACCTTCGCCACCGCCTTCCGGCGCACGGGTAGAACACGCCGCTACCCCCGGCTCGACTGGACGGTCGTCGCGCGCCAGCCCGCACACATCGCGCATGCGAGCGCCGAGGAACTGCGCCTGGCCATTCTTGGCTGGGGCGCCCTGGTGGGCGCGCTCACCTTCGTGCTCGGTTGGTTTCATGCAGATCGTATCGCCCGACCACTGCAGGCAATCACGGCCGCGGCACGACGGATTCGCAACGGCGAGCACGACATCGACCTCCCGCATTCCGACCGCTACGCCGAGGTCCAGTCACTGTCATCTTCGTTGAGCGGTCTCGTCGGAGATCTGCTCACCCACGAGCATCAGCTCGAAGAGCTCAACCTCAACCTGGAACACCGCGTTACCGAACGCACACGGGCACTGGAACAGGCGAACGACCGTCTCGCCCGGGAAATTCGGCAGCGTCGACTGATTGCGCGGGAGCGCAAACGCCTCATCGAACGGCTGGAACAGCTCGCCCACTTCGACTACCTGACGGGCGCCGCTAATCGGCATTTCTTTACCGAACGCGGCGAGGCCGAGCTACGCCGGGTCGCCGATAATGGCGGGACACTGACGCTGGTGCTGTTCGATCTCGACCACTTCAAGCGCGTCAACGACGAACACGGCCATGCCATTGGTGACGCCGTACTGAAGGCAACCGCCGATACCGTCGCGCCCCTGCTGCGGACCACCGACCTGCTCGGACGGCTCGGCGGCGAAGAGTTCGCGGTGCTGCTGCCCGACACCGGCGAAGCGGACGCCGCGCGCGTTGCCGAGCGTCTGCGGGCAGCGGTATCTGCGACCCGGGTCACCAGCCGTGGCGGCGTGATTCGATGGACGGCGAGCTTTGGCCGCGCCGAGTGGCGAGCGGGAGAGACCCTCGCGGATATTCAGCAGCGGGCCGATGCGGCACTCTATGCCGCCAAACGGCAGGGGCGCAATCGGGTGATCAAGGCCGCTTAGCTCGCCGGGCCACGACACGACCGCCGCATGACCGAAAAAGGGGCGCCGCAGCGCCCCTTCGGTACTCGCGGGTCGAAACGCGGGTCACGGCAGCAAATGCGCCACCGCGTCACGTTCCTCGCGCAGTTCCTGCTCGGTTGCGGTCATCCGCTCGCGGGAGAACTCGTCGATCTCCAGGCCCTGGACGATTTCATAACGACCATTGCGGCAACGGCAGGGGAATGAGTAGATCAGCCCCTCCTCGATGCCATAACTGCCATCGGAAGTAACGGCCATGCTGACCCAATCGTCACCATCGGTACCAAGCGCCCAGTCACGCACGTGATCAATCGCCGAGCTCGCCGCCGATGCAGCGCTCGACTGGCCACGCGCCTTGATGATCGCCGCACCACGCTGCTGCACGGTGGGAATGAACTCGTCGACCAGCCACGCCTGCTCGACGAGATCCCGGGCCGCCTTGCCGTCGATCAGCGCGTGGCTCACGTCCGGGTACTGAGTTGACGAATGGTTCCCCCAGACCGTTAGCTTCTGGATCTTCGTCGTATGACTCCCGGTACGATTGGCGAGCTGCGCAAGGGCACGGTTGTGATCCAGGCGGGTCATCGCCGTGAAGCAACGGGGATCGAGATCCGGGGCATTGCGCTGTGCAATGAGCGCGTTGGTGTTCGCCGGGTTACCGACCACCAGCACGCGCACGTCGCGACTCGCCACATCGTTGAGCGCCTTGCCCTGTGCGGAGAAAATCGCGGCATTCGCCTCGAGCAGATCCTTGCGCTCCATCCCCGGACCACGGGGCTTGGCACCGACGAGCAGCACATAATCGGCGTCCTTGAACGCCTCCTCGGCCTTATCGCTCTTGGTGATACCGGCGAGCAACGGGAAAGCGCCGTCCTCGAGCTCCATGGCCACGCCCTCGAGCGCATCGAGCGCGGGGGTGATTTCGAGCAATTGAAGAATGACGGGCTGGTCCTTGCCCAGCATGTCTCCGGCGGCGATGCGGAACAGCAGACTGTAACCGATCTGACCCGCGGCACCAGTCACCGCGACGCGTACGGGTGCTTTCATGAACGGTCTCCTGATTGCCTGGGAAGGGAGAAGACGGGTGACACACCCGCCCCGACCGGCGCGCATTGTAGCAGAGACCGATACACCTCGCCCCGGCCAGTCAGTGGGTTAGACAAATGTCGGCCGCTGCGGCGGAGTTCAGAACTACTTGCGGGGCGAATCCTCGTCACCCTTTCCGCCGGCGCTGCCCTGGCGGAAGGCTTCCCAGAAGGTCTTCTGCAACGCCTCCATCGCCGGCGCGCCAGGCTGCATGAGGCTCGCCATGAGCGCGGCTGGATCGTAGCCTTCCCAGCCCTCGCGCATACCCTTGCGAACGCTTTCTACCATGTCCGCGTGCAGTGGCTGCACGTCCGGCAGGCCGAAGAATCGCCGTAGCTCTTCGGGCGTCGCCTCCACGTCCATGCTGATCTTCATCACCGTCGTCCTCCACTAGCGGCCACGATTGGCGGCGTCTCCGTCCGTCTCACCCGAGAGGGACGGTCTTGCCCACCTCCAGGCCGAATCGCCGGGCCGCACTGCCTCGATTGACTGCGACCTCTACCAGGCCCAGTGAGTTCTCGTACCAGAACGCGTCGCCGGACGGCCGGTCGGCGAATGTCCGTGCCCGTGGCAGCGGGCTTCCATCGAACCGCGGGCCCTCGCCCTCAGCGAGCGCGTCGGCACGCACACCCAGCATGACATTTCCAAAGCCATCCACATAGACGACCCGGCTGCGCCTACACCGTTCCCCGCGCCCGACCCATGTCCGCGCACGACGAATGCCCCGTGGCATCACGCCACAGGAAAGTACGGCCGCCGCCGGCGCGAAGACATCACGTCCGTGAAAGCTCGGTGCCGCCGACTCAGCGATGGGAAGCTGCCACACGCGAACCTCCTCCGACTCGAGTAACGGCGCGAACAGCCCGTTATCCGGTCCGATGAACCAGCGGTCCCCTGCGCGCGCGAGCAATGCGGCGCGCTCGCTACCGACCCCCGGGTCCACAACCCCCACCACGATCGAGCGAGGCGGCATCCAGGACACCAACGCTTCCAGCAGAACGCCCGCCTCACGCGGCCGAAACGTCGGCGCGTCATGCATCAGATCGATGACCGGCACGCCGGGTGCACGCGCCGTCAGCATCGTGTGCAGCAGACCCACGTACGGCCCTTCGTAGCCAAAATCGGTGAATAGCAGGATCATAGGGCCTCCCCCGCTAGTGGACCGTCATCGTGCGCCGCCACCGCACTGCATGTCGAGCCCCCCAACGCGAAAAAGGCCGTGCCCCCGAAGGGACACGGCCTTTCCAGCCGGCTCGCGCCAAACGCGAATCAGGCCTCTTCGGCCTCCGGCTCTTCTTCCTCGACCAGCTCGACCGGACGGTCGACGAGCTCCACGAATGCCATCGGCGCATTGTCGCCGGAACGGAACCCCGCCTTGAGAATCCGGAGATAGCCGCCCGGGCGCTGCTGGTAGCGCGGTCCGAGCTCGTCGAACAGCTTCTTAACCGTATCCTTGTCGCGCAGGCGCGAGAACGCAGTGCGGCGATTGGCCACGGTATCTTCCTTGGCCAACGTGATCAGCGGCTCCGCCACGCCCCGAAGCTCTTTCGCCTTCGGCAGCGTGGTCCGGATCGCCTCGTGATGGAATAACGACGCCGCCATGTTGCGGAACATCGCCCGCCGATGGCTGCTGTCGCGATTGAGCTTACGTCCAGCTTTACGATGACGCATGTCTGCCTTCCTTCAATCCGTTCCCCGCTTCAACCGAGGGCGCGGTCCTTGTCGTCGAGACCGGCCGGCGGCCAGTTCTCGAGCCGCATGCCCAGCTGAAGCCCGTGCTGAGCGAGGACCTCTTTGATCTCGTTGAGCGATTTCTTCCCGAGGTTCGGGGTCTTGAGCAACTCCACCTCGGTCTTCTGCACCAGGTCGCCGACGTAGTGAATGCTCTCCGCCTTCAGGCAGTTCGCCGAGCGCACCGTGAGTTCGAGATCGTCGATGGGACGCAACAGTACCGGATCCACCTCCGGTTCCTTGCGCTCTGGCTCGAACGTCTCCTCACCGCCCTCGAGATCCACGAACACTGCCAGCTGGTCCCGCAGCAACCCGGCCGCGAAGCGAATCGCCTCCTCCGGCTCGAGCACGCCATTGGTCTCGATATCCATGACGAGCTTGTCCAGGTCGGTACGCTGCTCAACGCGGGCGCTCTCGACGCTGTACGCGACCCGCCGCACCGGGCTGTAGGTCGCATCCAGCTGCAGATGCCCGATGGAGCGCTCCTCTTCGGCCTCACGCGCCGTCGCCGGCTCGTAACCACGTCCTCGGGCGACCTTGAGCGTCATGTCGAGGCCGCCTTCCTTGGTCAGCGTGGCGATCACGAGATCAGGATTCTTGATCTCGACGTCGTGATCCAGCTCGATGTCCGCTGCCGTGACCGGACCCGGGCCCTGCTTGGACAGCCGCAGGGTCGTCTCCTCACGGGCGTTCAGACGCACCGCCAGATTCTTGAGGTTGAGCAGGATGTCCACGACGTCCTCGTGCACACCCTCAATGGCCGTGTACTCGTGAAGCACGCCCTCGATGACGACCTCCGTCACCGCGAAGCCGGGCATGGAGGAAAGGAGCACCCGCCGCAGCGCGTTACCGAGCGTATGCCCGAAACCGCGCTCGAGCGGCTCCAGCGTGACCTTCGCGCGCCGGTCGCTGAGCGCCTGCACGTCGACGACGCGCGGCTTGAGAAAGTCTGCAAATTGACCCTGCATGAGGTTCGACCTCTCGCTTGCTTTGGCGGACCGGCGTTACTTCGAGTACAGCTCGATGATGAGGTGCTCGTTGATGTCCGCCGACAGGTCGGCACGATCCGGTACCTGCTTGAGGGTACCCTGGAACTGATTGGCGTCCACCTCGACCCACTGCGGCAGGCCCGCCTGCTGGGCCATCTCGAGCGCCGCCTGTACACGCACCTGCTTGCGCGCCTTCTCCTTGATGGAGATCACATCGCTCGGCTTGACCTGCATGGACGCAACGTTGGTCACACGACCGTTGACCTGCACCGCCCGGTGCGCCACCAGCTGACGTGCCTCGGCACGCGTCGAGCCGAAGCCCATGCGATAGACCACGTTGTCGAGCCGGCACTCGAGAAGCTGGAGCAGGTTCTCACCGGTATTGCCCTTGCGACGATCCGCTTCGCGGTAATACTTGCGGAACTGCTTCTCCAGCACGCCGTACATGCGGCGTACTTTCTGCTTCTCGCGCAGCTGCAGGCCGTAATCGGAGATGCGTCCGCGGCGCTGGCCATGCTGCCCCGGCGGGGTATCCAGCTTGCATTTGCTGTCGAGCGGGCGAACGCCGCTCTTCAGAAACAGATCCGTACCCTCGCGCCGGGCGAGCTTGCAGGTCGGTCCGATATATCTCGCCATGACTAAACCCTCTGCCTCACACGCGCCGCTTCTTGGGCGGACGGCACCCGTTGTGCGGGATCGGCGTGACGTCCGAGATATTGGTGATGCGGTAGCCGGAATTGTTGAGCGCACGCACTGCGGACTCACGCCCCGGCCCGGGGCCCTTGACCCGGACTTCGAGGTTCTTCAGCCCGTAGTCCTTGGCCGCCTCACCGGCGCGCTCCGAGGCAACCTGCGCCGCGAACGGCGTGCTCTTGCGCGACCCACGGAAGCCGCTACCACCGGAACTCGCCCAGGCCAACGCGTTGCCCTGGCGGTCCGTGATCGTGATGACCGTGTTGTTGAAGGTTGCGTTCACGTGCGCGATTCCGTCGACAACGGTGCGCTTGACGCGCTTGCGCCCGCGGCTACTCGCTTTCGCCATAATGACCGTCCTGACCTCGTTGAGCCTTGATTGCTGACCGCGACCTTAGCGGGTGACCGGGCGCCGCGGACCCTTGCGGGTACGCGCGTTGGTGCGCGTTTGCTGTCCGCGCACCGGCAGCCCGCGGCGGTGCCGGATTCCGCGGTAGCACCCGAGATCCATCAGCCGCTTGATATCCATCGCCACACTGCGCCGAAGGTCGCCCTCGACTACGTACTTGCCGACCTCCTGGCGCAGGCGCTCGAGCTCTTCTTCCGAAAGCTCCTTGATACGACGCTCCTGCGCGACGCCCGTCGCCTCACAGATCGCCGCGGCGCGCGTCCGCCCGACCCCGTAGATCGAGGTGAGCGCGACCACCGTGTGCTTGTTGGCGGGAATGTTTACGCCAGCGATACGGGCCATGAGCCGTTACTCCCAATATCCGTGCCCGCGGAAAGCCGGTTAGTATACCGGGCATTCCGCCGTTGAATCAACCAGTTGCCTGCTCAACCCTGCCGCTGCTTGTGGCGGGCCTCGGTGCAGATCACCCGAACCGTACCCCGCCGCTTGATGATCTTGCAGTTGCGGCAGATCTTCTTCACCGACGCGCGTACCTTCATGGTCGTCCTCTCCGCAGATTCGTTACACGCCGCACGCGAAAGCGGCGAAGCTTACCAAAAACAAGCCGCCGGCGCAGTCACCGCCGACGGCTACGACCCACGCCGGTGGACTCAGCGCAGCAGACCGCCGCCCGCGCGCCCGTGGGCCTTGAGATTCGCCTTCTTCATCAACGGCTCGTACTGGTGGGACAGCAGGTGCGCCTGCACCTGTGACATAAAGTCCATCACCACCACCACGATGATGAGCAGCGAAGTGCCGCCGAAGTAGAACGGCACGTTCCAGTACAGGATCAGGAACTCCGGCATCAGGCACACGCCGGTGATGTACAACGCGCCGACGAGCGTCAGCCGCGTCATCACCTTGTCGATGTACCGCGCCGTCTGCTCACCAGGCCGAATCCCCGGAATGAACGCCCCCGACTTCTTCAGGTTGTCCGCCGTCTCGCGAGCGTTGAACACGAGAGCGGTATAGAAGAAACAGAAGAAGATGATCGCGACCGCATAGAAGGCGATATACAGGGGCTGTCCAGGACTCAGCATGTTCCCCACATACTGCAGGAAACCCAGATTGCCCTGGCCGAACCACTGCCCGAGCGTCGCCGGAAACAGAATGATGCTCGAGGCGAAGATCGGCGGTATAACGCCGGCCATATTGAGCTTCAACGGCAGATGGCTGGACTGCGCCGCATACATACGCCGCCCCTGCTGGCGGCGCGCGTACTGGACGGTGATACGTCGCTGACCGCGCTCGACGAATACGATGAACGCGACCACCGCGATCGCGAGCAACAGGAAGAACAGCACCGTAAGCACCGACAGCTCACCAGTGCGCGCCAGCTCCAGCGTGCCACCGAGCGCCTGCGGCAAGCCGGAAACGATACCGGCGAAAATCAGCAGCGAAATACCGTTGCCGATACCACGCTCGGTGATCTGCTCGCCAAGCCACATCAGGAACACGGTACCCGTGACCAGCGTGACCGTGCCGATGAACAGGAAGGCCGGGCCCGGATTGAGCACGACGCCCTGATTCTGCAGCGCGTACGTGATGCCGACACCCTGGAACGTCGCTAACGCCAGCGTTGCATAACGCGTGTACTTCGTGATCTGCCGGCGCCCCTGTTCGCCTTCCTTGCGCAGTTGCTCCAGCGACGGAATCACCATGGTCATCAGCTGCATGATGATCGACGCGGAAATGTAGGGCATGACGCCGAGCGCGAAAATGGACAGCCGCCGGAGCGCCCCGCCCGAGAACATGTTGAACATGTCCAGAATCGTGCCCGACTGCTGCTCGAACATCTGCGCTAGCGCGGCCTGATCGATCCCGGGGATCGTCAGGTGAGCGCCCAGGCGGTAGACCACCAGCGCGAGCAGCACGAATACCAGACGCTGGCGGACCTCGGTCAGCCGACCGAGGCCCGAAAGCGCGTTGACGTTCGCAGGTGACCTGGCCAATTTATGCCTCGATCTTGCCGCCAGCCTTCTCGATCGCCGCCTTCGCGCCCTTGGTCACGCCGACGCCCCGGACAGTGTACACGCCGCTGACCTCGCCGGACGCGATAACCTTCGCGCTGCGCGCATCGCGGCCGATCACCCCGGCCTGCTTCAGCGCCGGCAGATCGACGACGTCACCGTCCACGTACTTGAGCTCGGACAGTCGCACCTCGGCAACGTAGCGCCCACGACGGGAATTGAAACCGACCTTCGGCACGCGTCGCTGCAAGGGCATCTGACCGCCCTCGAAGCCCACTTTGTGAAAGCCGCCGCTACGGGACTTCTGCCCCTTGTGACCGCGGCCTGCGGTCTTGCCGTTACCCGACGACGAGCCACGTCCGACGCGATTCGCGTCCGGACGGCTGCCGTCAGCCGGGGAAATGCTGTTCAGCCGCATCGCTCAGGCCTCCTCTACCTGGAGCATGTAGGAGACTTTGCGAATCATGCCCCGGTTCTCCGGAGTGTCCGCAACGCTGACGGTCTGGTGCATGCGCCTCAGGCCGAGACCCGCGACACACGCCTTGTGCGCGCGCAAACGCCCGGAGGTGCTGCGCACCAGCGTCACCTTGAGCTGCTTGTTGTTCGCCATGACTAACCCAGGATCTCTTCAACGGACTTGCCGCGCCGATCAGCGACTGCCTCGGGCGACTGGTACTGGGTGAGCGCGTTGATGGTCGCGCGCACCACGTTGACGGGGTTGCGCGAGCCAATGGTCTTCGCGAGGACGTCCTGAACGCCCACCACCTCGAAGACGGCACGCATCGCGCCACCGGCGATGATTCCCGTACCGGCGGACGCCGGCTGCATGTACACCTTGCTCGACCCGTGCCAGCCGGTAATCGCGTACTGCAGGGTGTTGTCATTGAGGTGTACCCGGCGCATGTTCTTGCGCGCCTTCTCCATGGCCTTTTGGATGGCCAGAGGCACCTCGCGCGCCTTGCCGTAGCCGAAACCGACCGAGCCCTCACCGTCGCCGACCACTGTCAGGGCGGTGAAGCCGAACTGGCGACCACCCTTGACCACCTTGGCCACACGGTTGATCTCGATGAGCTTCTCGCGGAGCCCCTCGTTGCTAACGTCGCTCGTCGCCATTGCTTAAACGCCCCTGTTCAGAACTTGAGACCGGCTTCGCGCGCGGCGTCAGCGAGCGCCTGAACGCGACCGTGGTACTTGAACCCGGCCCGATCGAACGCAACCTGCTCGATGCCGGCCGCCTTGGCGCGCTCGGCGATGGCGCGCCCGACCGCCTTCGCGGCCTCGACGTTACCGCCGTTGCCAAGCCCATCCACCACGCCGCTCTCAAGCGTGGACGCAGCCGCGAGGGTGCGATCCGCCTCGGGCGCGATGATCTGGGCGTAGGTGTGGCGCGGCGTGCGGTGCACGGTCAGCCGATAGCCGCCGAGATCGCGGATCTTCGCCCGGGCGCGCCGCGCGCGACGCAGACGTGCAGCTTTCTTGTCCATAACCCGTTACCTACCTTACTTCTTCTTGGCTTCCTTCATCACCACGCGCTCATCCGCGTAGCGAACGCCCTTGCCCTTGTAGGGCTCCGGCGGCCGGAAGCCACGAATCTTCGCCGCGACCTCGCCGACAAGCTGCTTGTCGACGCCCTTGACCACCACCTCGGTCTGACTCGGCGTCTCCACCGTGATGCCGTCGGGCACCGGGAACGCCACCGGGTGCGAGAACCCAAGGGTGAGATTGAGCGTCTGGCCCTGCGCCTGAGCGCGGTACCCCACGCCGACCAGTTGCAGACGCTTCTCGAAGCCGTCGCTGACGCCCGTGACCATGTTATTGACCACCGCGCGGGTCGTTCCCGCAAGCGCCACCGCTTCCTTCTTCTTCACCGTCGGCGAGCACTGCAGCTCGTCTTCCTGCTGCTCCAGGTTCACCAGGTGGTGGACCTCGTGCTCAAGCTGGCCCTTCGCGCCCTTTACCGTGACGCGGCGGCCGTCGAGTTTGACTTCGACACCCGACGGAATCTTTACCGGACTTTTCGCAACTCTGGACATGACTCAAGGATCCCGTCGTTAAAAGACCACGCACAGGACCTCACCGCCATGGCCCGCGGCCCGGGCGGCGCGATCCGTCATCACTCCCCTCGAGGTCGACACGATCGCGGTCCCGAGGCCCCCACGGACCCGCGGTAGCGAACGCTTGCCCTCGAAGCGACGCAGCCCTGGCCGGCTCACGCGCTGGATCTCCTCGATCACCGGCCGGCCCTCGAAATACTTAAGGTCGACCACCAGCAGGGGCTTCTTCTCGTCACCCTCGATTCGGTAGTCGGCGATGTAGCCCTCATCCTTCAGCACGCGAGCGATCGCGGCCTTCAGCTTGGACGACGGCATGCTGACATCCGCCTTTTCGGCGATCTGGCCGTTGCGGATGCGGGTCAGCATGTCCGCAATGGGATCCGTCATGCTCATGTTCGCGTCACCTGATTCCCAGTCGTGGTTTCCACGCCGCCGCGCTTACCAGCTCGACAGCTTCAGGCCCGGAATCTCGCCGCGCATGGCCGCCTTGCGCAGCTGGTTCCGGGAGAGGCCGAACTTGCGGTAGACGCCCCGCGGCCGGCCGGTCACCCGGCACCGGTTACGCTGGCGTACCGGACTCGCGTTGCGCGGGATGCGCTGGAGCTGCTCCTGGGCCTCGGCGCGCTCGTCTTCGCTACTGTTCGCGCTCTTGATAATCGCCTTGAGCTCGGCGCGGCGCGCGGCGTACTTGCGAACCAGCCGCTCGCGCTTGCGCTCGCGCTCGACCATGGAAACCTTAGCCATACCGACCTCTTCTATTTCCGGAACGGGAAGCTGAAGCCCTCGAGCAGGGCATGGCCTTCCTCGTCGGTCTTCGCCGTCGTGCTGATCGAGATATCCATGCCCCGGATCGTGTCGACCTTGTCGTACTCGATCTCCGGGAAGATGATCTGCTCGCGCACGCCCACGTTGTAATTGCCGTGACCGTCGAACGCCCGCGGCGAGAAGCCGCGGAAGTCCCGCACGCGCGGGGAGGCAATGTTGATGAACCGGTCAAGGAACTCGTACATGCGCTCGCGGCGCAGAGTCACCTTGCAACCGATCGGCCATCCCTCGCGGATCTTGAAGCCCGCCACGGACTTGCGCGCCTTCGTGATCACCGGTCGCTGACCGGTCAGCGCCGCGAGTTCCTCGGTGGCCACGTCCAGGACCTTCTTGTCACGGACGGCCTCGCCGAGACCCATGTTGATCACCACCTTGACCAGCCGCGGCACTTCCATCGGGTTGGAGTAACCGAACCGCTCGGTCAGGTGCTTGGCGATCTCGTCGTTGTAGAGCTCACGCAGCCTCGCCATCGCGGCACCCTAGTCAATCTGTTCGTTATTGGACTTGAACACGCGCACCTTGCGCCCGTCCTCAAGCACCTTGGCCCCAACGCGGTCGGCCTTACCGGAAGCCGGGTTGTAGATCGCCACGTTCGAACGATGCAGCGGCATCTCCTTCTCGACGATCCCGCCCTGGACACCGGTCTGCGGATTGCCGCGCTGGTGCTTCTTCGCCATGTTCACGTTCTCGACCACGACGCGGTCCTTCTCGGGGAGGACCCGCAGCACGCGGCCTCGCCGACCCTTATCCTTGCCGGCGATCACGATGACCTCGTCGCCTTTCCTGATCTTGCGCATGACAACCTCTGCCTACAGAACCTCGGGCGCGAGCGAGATGATGCGCATGAACTGCTCGGTGCGCAGCTCGCGGGTCACGGGACCGAACACGCGCGTCCCGATGGGCTGAAGACTGGTGTTCAGCAACACCGCGGCATTACCGTCGAACCGGATGACCGATCCGTCCGGGCGGCGCACGCCACGACGGGTGCGCACGACAACCGCGTTGTACACCTCGCCCTTCTTCACCCGGCCGCGCGGGATGGCGTCCTTGACGCTCACCTTGATGACGTCGCCGATGCCGGCGTAGCGGCGGCGGGACCCGCCCAGCACCTTGATGCACTGGACCTGGCGGGCACCGCTGTTATCCGCCGCATTCAGGAGTGTCTGCATCTGAATCATGGCGACCTACTCGCTCTTCAATGCGGAAACCCACGCGGCCCCATCGGGGCCGACGCGATTGTTACTGGGCGGCCTTGTCAAGGACCTTGACCAGCCGCCAGCTCTTCGACTTCGAGATCGGACGGCATTCTTCGACCGCCACCCAGTCGCCCTCACGACACTCGTTATGCTCATCGTGGGCGTGGAGCTTGGTCGTGCGGCGCACGAACTTGCCGTAGAGCGGATGCTTCTCCATACGCTCCACCGCGACCGTGACGGTCTTGTCCATGCGTGTGCTCACGACGCGGCCGTTGACCGTCCGCTTACGCGTTACCTGCTCGCTCATTGCGCCTTGCTCGCCCTCTGCTTCTCGTTGAGCACGGTCTTGATCCGTGCGATGTCGCGCCGAACCTTCGAGAGCTGATCCGGCCGGCTGAGCTGTCCGCTCGCCTGCTGCATGCGCAGGTTGAACTGCTCTTTGCGGCGCTCCAGCAGTTCCTGCTCCAGCCCGGCCACGTCCTTCTCGCGCAGTTCGTTCGCTTTCATCACAACACCGTCCGATGCACAAAGGTGGTCTTCACCGGGAGCTTCGCGGCGGCACGGCGGAAGGCTTCGCGCGCCACGTCCTCGGCCACCCCTTCGATCTCGTAGATCACACGGCCCGGCTGAACCTTCGCCGCCCAGTGATCGACGTTACCTTTACCCTTACCCTGCCGAACCTCGAGCGGCTTGGCCGAAATCGGCGTGTCCGGGAAAATGCGGATCCAGATCTTGCCGCCGCGCTTGACGTGGCGATTGATCGCACGCCGGCCCGCCTCGATCTGGCGAGCAGTAACCGGGCCGCGAGTCGTGGCCTTGAGGCCGTACTCACCGAACGCCACTGACGTGCCGCGCGTGGCTAGCCCCTCGTTGCGGCCTTTCTGCTGCTTGCGGAATTTGGTTCGCTTCGGCTGAAGCATGACGTCAGTCCCCCTCGATCAGCTCGCGGCGCGCTTGGTCTTGCCGGACTGCGGTGCGACATCGGTGTCCAGGATCTCGCCCTTGAACACCCAGACCTTGACGCCGAGCACGCCGTAGGTGGTCTTCGCCTCCGCGAAGCCGTAATCGATGTCCGCACGCAGCGTGTGCAGCGGGACAC
The DNA here is from genome assembly GCF_051195215.1 of Arhodomonas sp. AD133. NCBI lineage: Bacteria > Pseudomonadati > Pseudomonadota > Gammaproteobacteria > Chromatiales > Ectothiorhodospiraceae > Arhodomonas > Arhodomonas sp. AD133. Next base: position 43,996 of record NZ_JBNAZM010000037.1, read on the forward strand.
GCCCTTCGCGGTACCACTCGGTGCGCGCAATCTCCGCGCCGTTGAGCCGGCCGCTCACCTGGATCTTGATGCCCTGGGCGCCGAGCCGCATCGCGTTGCCCACGGCACGCTTCATCGCGCGGCGGAACATGATGCGACGAACGAGCTGCTGGGCGACGTTCTCCGCGACCAGCTGGGCGTCCAGCTCCGGCTTGCGGATCTCCTCGATGTTCACGTGCACCGGGATACCCATCATCCGAGCGAGCTGCCGGCGCAACGCCTCGATGTCTTCGCCCTTCTTGCCGATAACGATCCCGGGGCGTGCCGTATGGATCGTGATCAGCGCGTTCTTCGCCGGGCGCTCGATCTTGATCCGGCTGATCGAGGCGTGGGACAGGCGACTCTTGATGTAGTCCCGCACCTTCAGATCGGTGTTCAGGAAATCACCGAAGTTGTGCTTGTCGGCGTACCACATGGAACGCCAGTCCTCGGTGATCCCGAGACGGAAGCCCGTCGGATGAACCTTATGACCCATGGCGTATCCCCTAACCTACTGCTCTGCCACAGCCACGGTAATGTGGCTGGTGCGCTTGAGGATCCGGGTCGCGCGACCTTTCGCGCGGGCCTGGATCCGTTTGTACATGGGGCCTTCGTCGACGAAGATGCGCGCCACGCGAAGCTCGTCGATATCCGCCCCGTCGTTGTGCTCCGCATTCGCGATGGCGGAGTCCAGGACCTTGCGGACGATGGCCGAGGCCTTCTGCGGGCTGAACTCGAGGACCTCGAGCGCGCGCGCAACCGGCAGGCCACGGACCTGGTCCGCAACCAGCCGTGCCTTCTGCGGCGAGATCATCGCGTAACGGAGCCTGGCAGCCGTTTCCATGCCTTACCTCTTCGACTTCTTGTCCGCCGCATGCCCGCGATAGGTGCGGGTCGCCGCGAACTCGCCCAACTTGTGGCCGACCATGTTCTCGTTGATCAGCACCGGAACGTGCTGCCGGCCGTTATGCACCGCGATGGTCAGCCCCACCATGTCCGGAACGATCATCGACCGACGGGACCAGGTTTTGATCGGCCGCTTGCTGTTGGCCTCAGCCGCCTCGTGCACCTTCTTGATGAGGTGCAGGTCGACGAACGGCCCTTTACGAATCGAGCGTGGCACGGATCCCCACCTCTTAATGCGTTAACGTTTGCGACGACGCACGATGTACTGATCGGTGCGCTTGTTGCTGCGCGTCTTGTGACCCTTGGTGGGCACACCCCAGGGCGTGACCGGGTGACGGCCGCCGGAGGTCCGGCCCTCACCACCACCGTGCGGATGGTCCACCGGGTTCATGACCACGCCGCGCACGGTCGGCCTGCGGCCGCGCCAGCGCTTGGCACCGGCTTTACCGAGCGCACGCAGCGTATGCTCGGAATTGCCCACTTCGCCCACAGTGGCCTTGCAGTCGACGAGCACCTTGCGCATCTCGCCGGAGCGCAGGCGCAGCGTTGCATAGGCGCCCTCGCGAGCGACGAGCTGCGCCGCCGCGCCCGCAGAGCGCACCAGCTGGGCGCCCTTGCCCGGCCGCATCTCCACGCAGTGGACCTGGGTACCGAGGGGGATGTTACGCAACGGCAGCGCGTTGCCCGGCTTGATCGGCGCCTGGGTACCGGAGACGATCTCCTGGCCGACCCGCAGGCCGCGGGGCGCAATAATATACCGCCGTTCGCCGTCGCGATAAAGGATCAATGCGATATTCGCGCTGCGATTCGGATCATACTCGACCCGCTCGACCCGCGCGGTGATCTCATCCTTGTTCCGGCGGAAATCGATCTCGCGATAGCGCCGCTTGTGGCCACCACCGCGATGGCGTGTGGTGATCCGGCCATTACCGTTGCGACCGCCGCTCTTGCTGAGCTTGCGCACGAGCGGCGCATACGGCTCGCCACGATGCAGATCGCGATCACGAACCTGGACGACGTAGCGCCGGCCCGGGGATGTGGGTTTCGCCTTGACGAGTGCCATGGTGTTCGTCCCGTAGTCGGTGTCGCGTTACTCGGCGCCCTCGAAGAAGTCCAGCTCCTGGCCTTCCTCGAGCGCCACGTACGCCTTCTTCCAGTCGGAGCGGCGGCCGCGGATGCGACCGAAGCCCTTGCGCTTGCCCTTCACGTTGGTCACGCGCACGTCACGCACGTTGACCTCGAAAAGCTGCTCCACGGCCGCCTTCACCTCGGGCTTGGTCGCATTGCGAGCCACCCGGAAGACCACCTGATTGCCGTCCTCGGCGACGATCGTGCTCTTCTCGGAGATGTGCGGGCCGAGCAGCACCTGATAGACACGCTCCTGATTCATGCCAGCCACTCCTCTACACGGCGCAACGCGTCGACGGTGATGATCACGTACTCGTGGCGCAGCAGCGCAAGCGGGTCCACGCCATCGACGTCACGCACGTCGACCGAAGGCAGGTTACGGGTCGCGAGGTACAGCGCCTGCGAGACGTCCTGCGTCACGATAAGCACGTCTTCGCTACCGAACTGCCCGAGTTTCTCGCGTGCCGCGCGCGTCTTCGGCTCGGCGACATCGAAACTCTCGACCACGAGCAACCGCTCCTGGCGAGCGAGCTCGGAGAAGATCGAGCGCAGCGCGCCACGGTACATTTTCCGGTTGACCTTCTGACCATGATCCCGAGGGACCGCCGCGAAGGTCTTCCCACCACCGCGCCAGATCGGGCTACGGATGGTGCCGGCACGGGCACGCCCGGTGCCCTTCTGGCGCCACGGCTTCGAGCCGCCGCCACTCACCGCGGCACGGTTCTTCTGCGCCTTGGTGCCCGCACGAGCGCCGGCCAGATATGCCACGACCACCTGATGCACGAGCGGCTCGCGGAACTCCGCGCCGAAAGCCACGTCGGCGACTTCGACGCTGCCCGCGCTCTTGTCGATGCTCTCACGCAGCTGGAGCTCCATCAGTTATCCCCCTTTGCGAGCGCCTTGATTGCCGGGCGCACGATCACGTCGCCGTCACGACTGCCCGGCACCGCACCCTTGATGAGTAGCAGGCCGCGCTCGCTGTCCACGCGCACGACCTCCAGGTTCTGGGTGGTGCGGCGCGCGTCGCCCAGATGACCGGACATGCGCTTGCCCTTGAACACCCGCCCCGGATCCTGCGCCTGACCGATGGAGCCGGGCTTGCGGTGGGACTTGGAGTTGCCGTGGGAATTGTCCTGCGTACGGAAATGGTGGCGCTTGACGGTACCGGCAAAGCCTTTGCCTTTGCTCGTACCGGTGACGTCCACGACCTGGCCCGCCTCGAACTGGTCCAGGGCCAGCTCGCCGCCGGCCTCGACCTCGGCATCCGCATCCAGGCGGAACTCCCACAGGCCACGCCCCATTTCGACACCCGCCTGCGCCACGTGACCGGCGAGCGGCTTGGTCACCCGGGACGGGCGACGGCTGCCGGTCGTCACCTGTACGGCGCGGTAGCCGTCATTCTCCTCGGTCTTGAGCTGGGTGACGCGGTTCGGCTCAACCTCAATGACCGTCACCGGCACCGAGGCGCCGTCTTCAGTGAAGACGCGCGTCATGCCGCATTTACGACCGACGATTCCGATTGCCATCGTCGTTACCCTCTTTCAAAGACATAGACGACCGGGCGCCATTATCGGCGCTGGTAGCGCTAGACCGAATTGCGGTTGCTGCCCGGTCGCCCGGAGTTACGTTGGGCCCGCCCCAGCTGACCGAGGCCATGCCTCGGGGCCGGGGTAGTTCCCAGGGTGCGTCAGTAGAGCTTGATCTGGACGTCGACGCCGGCGGCCAGGTCGAGCTTCATAAGCGCGTCGACCGTTTTCTCCGTCGGATCCACGATGTCCATCAGTCGCTTGTGCGTGCGGATCTCGTACTGGTCCCGCGCGTCCTTGTTGACGTGCGGCGAGATCAGGATCGTGTACCGCTCCTTTTTCGTCGGCAGCGGGATGGGGCCCTTTACCTGAGCCCCGGTCCGCTTAGCGGTCTCCACGATCTCACGCGTCGACTGATCGATCAGCCGATGATCGAACGCCTTGAGTCGAATGCGAATTCGCTGACTGGTCGCCATGGCCTTTACTCGATGATCTTGGAGACGACGCCGGCGCCGACGGTTCGGCCACCCTCGCGCACCGCGAAGCGCAGCCCCTCTTCC
>NZ_JBNAZM010000038.1:0-44516 GCF_051195215.1 Arhodomonas sp. AD133
GTGTGATAACGGCCTCAATGCCCCACGCGCCTTCCATTATCCCCCTGTTAGCCGCGCGACAGCGCGCCGCCGCATGGCGGGGCGGAGACTTTCAACTTGCAACTCACTTCCTCACAGCGCCTCGCTGGCGTAATCCGCAAGCCGTGAACGCTCGCCGCGCTGCAGGGTCACGTGCCCGGCGTGGGCCCAGGGGCGGAAGCGGTCGGCGACGTAGGTGAGCCCGGAGGTGGTGCCGGTGAGGTAGGGGGTGTCTATCTGGGCGATGTTGCCCAGGCAGACCACCTTGGTGCCGGGGCCGGCGCGGGTGATGAGTGTCTTCATCTGCTTGGCGGTGAGGTTCTGGGCCTCGTCCAGGATCAGGAAGCGGTCCAGGAACGTGCGGCCGCGCATGAAGTTGAGCGAGCGGATGCGGATGCGGCTCTGGAGCACGTCCCGCGTTGCCGCCTGACCCCATCCGCCGGCTTCCGCCGGGGAGGCGAGCACTTCCAGATTATCCATTAGCGCCCCCATCCAGGGCGTCATCTTCTCTTCCTCGGTGCCGGGGAGGTGGCCGATGTCCTCGCCGATGGACACGGTCGCCCGGGTCATCACGATCTCGCGGTAGCGGGCGTCGTCGAAGGTCTGAACCAGGCCGGCGGCGAGGGCGAGGAGTGTCTTGCCGGTGCCGGCGGGGCCGAGGAGGCTGACGAAGTCCACCTCCGGGTCGAGTAGCAGGTTGAGGGCGAAGTTCTGCTCGCGGTTGCGTGCGTGAATGCCCCAGACTGCGTCGCCACCCGGGCGGAAGTCGCGCGCGGGCACGATATCCGCGCGGCCGAGCTCGTCCACGGCAGTGACGATGGCCTCGCGGTCGCCGTGGCAGACACACTCCCGCGGGGCGAGGGCCGGCTCGCCGTCGGGCGCGGTCATGGCCCGGCCCGCTTCCGGCCACTGCGGTAGCTCGCGGATGCCGCGGTAGAGCAGGTCCACGTCATCGAGGACCTGGTCGCTGTGGTAGTCCTCGGCGCGCAGGCCGGCGACGGTGGCCTGGATGCGCAGGTTGATGTCCTTGGTGACCAGAACGACGGTGCGGTCGTCGAGGTGCTCGCGCAGGTGGAGTGCGCCGGCGAGGATCGCCTTGTCGCCGCGGCCGTCACCGTCGCGGAGGAAGAACAGGCGGCCGCTCGGGGCTTCGGCAACCGCCACCGGCGCCAGTGGCAGACCCGCAGTGAGCTCTCCCGGACCCGCACGGGTGAGCAGGGCGTCGAGGAAACGGCTGACCTGGCGGACGTTGCGCGCCTCTTCCGATAGGCCCTGCTTGGCGGCGTCGAGCTCGCGGACCACGGCTACGGGCAGGTAGAGGTCGTGCTCCTGGAACCGGAACAACGCCGTCGGATCGTGCATCAACACCGACGTGTCGAGTACGTACGCGCGGGGCCGGGCGCTGTCAGTCACCGCTTTGCGCCCTGACCGCCTCGAGGGCTTCCTGGGCATGGCCTTTTACCTTGACCTTGCGCCACTCCCGGCGGAGTACGCCGTCGGCATCGATGAGGAACGTGCTGCGCTCCACCCCCATCACCCGGCGGCCGTACATGTTCTTCTCCTTGATGACGCCGAAGAGGTTGCAGACTTCCTCTTCCTTGTCGGAGAGCAGCGGAAAGGGGAAGTCGTACTTCTCCTTGAAGTTCTGCTGGGCACGCACGCCGTCCCGGGAGATGCCGATGACCGCGGTGCCGGCGTCGGAGAACTCGCCGTGGAGGTCGCGGAAGTCCTTGCCTTCCTGGGTGCATCCCGGTGTGTTGGCCTTGGGGTAGAAGAACAGCAGCACCTGCCGGCCGCGGTAATCGGCGAGGCGGAACGTTTCGCCGTCGGTGGCCGGGAGCTCGAAATCCGGTACTGGCTGGTCGATGGCGACCTGTGACATCGGGCTTCCTCCGTTGAATGCGGGTTGCACGCCGCGCTCACGCCTTGGCCGGCTCGATGACGGCGTCCAGGTTGAGCTCGTCGCAGAAATCCAGGAAATCCTCCCGCAGCCGCGCGATCTGCATGCGCGCGGGCACGTCCACGGTCATGTGCACCGAGAACATGGGCGTGCCGGTGTATGCCGCGGAATAGGTGGTGGTGGCGAGATCACGGATGGCGATCTCGCGCAGGCCGAAGAAGTTGGAAAGCTGGTGGACGACCCCGGGCTGGTCGAGACAGACCACCTCCACCGTGTACGGCAGCAGCTCCCCCTCCCGGCGGCTGCGCTCCGTGCGCCGGGTCTCCACCGTCAGCCCCAGGCGACGCTGCAGGCCGGGCAGGGTGGTCTCCAGCTTGGCGAGCTGGTTCCAGCGCCCGGCGACCAGCGCGATGGCGGCGAACTCACCGCCCAGCACGGTCATGCGACTCTCCTCGATGTTGCAGCCGGCCTCGGAGATCAACCGGGTCAGCTCGTCCACGAGCCCGGGGCGGTCTTCGCCGAGCGCGGATATAACGAGAAGATTATTGTGCATGGCCGCTCGTTTCGACTGGCGCTGAAAACCGCGAGTGTATCACGCGCCGTGGCGCCGCTGGCTCGCTTGTCACACCCCGGCACCGCAGCTACTATGCGGCTTTTCCTTGGCCCGGTGGGGAGGTCCTGCGATGTTCCACGGCAGCATGGTCGCGCTGGTCACGCCGATGCACGATGACGGCGCGGTGGACGAGGCCGCCCTGGAGCGGCTGGTGGAGTTCCATGTCGACAATGGAACCGATGCCATCGTTGCCGTGGGGACCACCGGCGAATCCGCGACGCTGGACTACGACGAGCACTGCTATGTGATGCGCCGCGTGGTGGAGATGGTGCGCGGGCGCACGGCGGTCATCGGCGGCACCGGGGCCAATTCCACGTGGGAGGCGATCAAGCTCACGCGGTGCGCGATGGAAGGCGGCTGCGACGCGGCACTGCTGGTCACCCCCTATTACAACAAGCCCACGCAGGAAGGGCTCTATCAGCATTTCAAGGCGGTTTCGGAAGCGGTGCCGATCCCGCAGATCCTCTACAACGTGCCCGGACGCACGGCCTGTGACATCCTGCCCGAGACCGTCGAACGGCTTGCGGGGATCTCCAACATCGTCGGCATCAAGGAGGCCTCCGGCAGCGTCGCCCGCGCCGAGGACATCCTGGAGCGCTGCGGCGATCGCCTGGACGTCTTCTGCGGCGAGGATGCCAAGAATCTTGCCCTGATGCTCGCCGGGGCGAAGGGCTGCATTTCCGTGACCGCGAACGTGGCGCCGTCGCAGATGCACCAGATGTGCACCGCTGCGCTCAGCGGCGATCGCGAAGAGGCCGAACGCATCGATGCGCGCCTCGCAGCGTTGCACAAGGCGTTGTTCGTGGAGACGAACCCCATTCCCGTGAAGTGGGCCGTGCACAAGATGGGGTTCTGCGGCGAGGGAATACGTCTGCCGCTGACGCGGCTTTCCGATCAGCACCATGAAACGGTGCTCCAGGCCATGAAACTTGCGGGTTGTCTCTGATTCGATGCGCTTTTCTCTTGCGTTGACCGTCACCGTGACCGCTGCGGCTCTGCTCGGCGGCTGTAGCTGGTTTACCGGCGAACCGAGCCCGGAGGAGGTGCGTGTCGAGCGGCTGAAGCTGCCACCGGACCTGGTGCGCGATAGCGGTGGTGGCGGCATGGCCATCCCCGGGGTAGCCAGCGCCCGCGAGAGTGCCGGGGGGCAAGGCGGTGGTGAGGCGGTGCTGCCGCAGCCCGATGATGTCCGGGTCTCGCGTGTCGGTGACGACCGCTGGCTGACCGTGAGCGAGTCGCCCGGCCAGGTATGGCGCTGGGTGGAGGATTTCATGGCCCGCCGCGGTCTGACCGTGGCCCGGAAGCGGCCGTCGCTGGGTGTCGCCGAGACCGAGTGGCTGTATACCGAGCATCCGGTGACGGGTGGACCGTTCGCGCCTGCGTTGCCGGGGCCGGAGGGCGCCGACGTCGCTGACCGTTACCTCGTTCGCGTGGAGCCCGGCCGTGACGAGCGAACTGCAGAGGTGTTCGTCGCGCATCGCCGCGCGGTGCGCGATGGCGGCGGCTGGCGTCCCGCGGCAAGCGATCCCTACCTCGAATCCGAGTTCCTCCGGAGCATGCTCGTGTTCCTGGGCTACGAGCGCACCGCGAGCCGCGCGGCGGTGGCACAGGCGAGTGGCAGCGAGCCGGCGGCGCGGCTGGAACGTAGCGACGGCGAGCCCGCGCTGGTGGTGGGGAATGCGTTTTTCGACGCCTGGCGCCGGATCGGCCTGGCACTCGACCGCGCCGGTTTCACCGTCGAGGACCGCAATCGTAGCGAGGGCGTCTACTTCGTGCGCTATGACCCGCAGGCGGACCAGGCGCCCGAGGACGAGGGCGGTCTGCTTTCGTCGCTGGCATTCTGGCGTGACGATTCGCCCTCGGACACCGTCCGCACCTATCGCATCGCGCTGGACGGCGGCGATGGCGTGACGCGCGTGCGTGTGCGCCCGGCCGAGGGCGAGAGTGCTCCGGAGCCTGCAGTAGCGCAGCAGATACTGGGGCTCCTCGCCGAACAACTGCGCTGAGGCGGGTCCAGCGCTCCGCCGCGCCGGCGGGGCGGGTGCCCGTGTCCGCGCGCTCGCCGCGGGCGCCTTGCGCTCCGTGGCGATGACCCTTCCGACCTGCTGACCACCAATGGCCCGAATCATGCTGCGTTTGATCGGTAACCCCGCCTGCTCCCGTTTTCGTCTCGACCGCCTGCTCGCGACGATTCGCGACACCGTGCCCGACGTGTCCGCGATCTCGGCGCGTTTCATCCATTTCGTCGATACCGAGACGACACTGGGTGATGCGCAGCGCGAGATACTGGAGGCGCTACTCGCTTACGGTGAGCCCGACGACACCGAAACCGGCGTCAATGGCGAGACCCTGGTCGTGGTGCCGCGCATCGGCACGATTTCGCCGTGGGCGAGCAAGGCCACCGATATCGCGCACAATTGCGGACTGACGGCCGTGCGCCGTATCGAGCGGGGCGTGATCTGGCAGGTGACGACGGACGATGGCCGCGAGCTCGACGGCCACGAGCGTCGTGCCGTGGCCGCAAAGCTTCACGACCGCATGACCGAATCGGTGCTCGGTGACGTCGAGGAGGCGGTGGCGCTGTTCGCCGCGCGCGAGCCGGCGCCTGTGGGCGTGGTGGATGTCATCGGCGGCGGCCGGGAGGCGCTGGAGCGCGCCGATGCCGAGCTCGGTCTGGCGCTTGCCGTCGACGAGATCGATTACCTGGAAGAGAACTACCGGAGCCTCGGGCGCAACCCGACGGACATGGAGCTCATGATGTTCGCTCAGGCGAACTCGGAGCACTGCCGTCACAAGATTTTCAACGCGGACTGGATCATCGATGGGCAGCGCCAGGAGCACTCCCTGTTCCGGATGATCCGTCACACCCACGAGTGCCGCCCGGCGGGCGTACTGTCGGCTTACAGCGACAACGCCGCCGTGGCCGAAGGCTACGCCGCGCGGCGTTTCTTCGCGGATGGTGATACCGGCGTCTACGCCGCTTGCCCCGAGCCGAGCCACCTGGTGATGAAGGTGGAAACGCACAATCACCCCACCGCGATTGCCCCGGCCGCGGGAGCGGCCACCGGCGTGGGTGGCGAGATCCGCGACGAAGGCGCCACCGGTCGAGGCGCTCATCCGAAGGCGGGGCTTGCCGGGTTTTCGGTCTCCAATCTGCACCTTCCGGGGGCCGCTCGCCCGTGGGAGGTGGATCACGGCCGTCCGGCGCGTATCGCCTCGGCACTCGAGATCATGCTCGACGGTCCCATCGGCGCGGCTTCCTACGCCAATGAGTTCGGTCGGCCACAGCTCGCGGGGTATTTCCGCAGCTTCGAGCTGGACGTGCCGGGGCCCGACGGCGAGGAAACCCGCGGTTTCCACAAGCCGATCATGATCGCCGGCGGCATGGGCAACGTGCGCGACGAGCACGTCGCCAAGGGGCGTGCGCCGGCAGGCGCGCCGGTGGTGGTGCTGGGCGGACCGGCGATGCTCATCGGTCTCGGTGGCGGAGCGGCGTCCTCCATGGCGAGCGGCGAGAGTGACGCCGAGCTGGATTTCGCCTCGGTGCAGCGCAGCAACCCGGAGATGGAGCGTCGCTGCCAGGAGGTGATCGATGCCTGCTGGCGCATGGGCCGGGACAACCCCATCGTCTCCATTCACGACGTGGGGGCGGGCGGATTGTCCAACGCGCTGCCCGAGTTGCTGGACGACTCCGGCCGTGGCGGGTGCATCGAGCTGCGCACGGTGCCCAACGACGAACCGGGCATGTCCCCCATGGAGCTGTGGTGCAACGAGGCCCAGGAGCGATACGTGCTCGCCATCGATCCGGCGCGGATCGATAGCTTCCGGAGGCTGTGCGAGCGTGAGCGCGCGCCTTTCGCCGTGGTGGGGGAGGCCACCGAGGACCAGCAGCTGGTGGTCAGCGACGGTCACTTCGACAATACACCGGTGGATCTGCCCATGGAGCTGCTCCTGGGCAAGCCGCCGAAGATGTTGCGCGATGTCCGCCACCGCCCGTTCCACAAGCCCGAGCTCGACCTCGATGGCGTGACCGTCGCGGCGGCCGCGCGACGCATTCTGCAGCTGCCCACGGTGGCGGCCAAGCATTTCCTCATCACCATCGGCGACCGCAGCGTCTCCGGGCTGGTCGCACGCGACCAGATGGTCGGCCCGTGGCAGGTGCCGGTGGCGGATGTCGCTGTGACGCTCGCCGACTACGACGGCTATACCGGCGAGGCCATGGCCATGGGGGAGCGTTCGCCGGTGGCCGTGCTCGACGCGCCGGCATCGGGAAGGCTCGCCGTGGGCGAGGCGCTGACCAATCTCGCCGCCGCACCGGTGGGCGCCCTGGAACGGGTGAACCTCTCGGCGAACTGGATGGCCGCCACCGGCCACCCCGGCGAGGATGCCCGGCTCTACGATACCGTCCGCGCCGTCGGCCGCGAGCTCTGTCCGGCGCTCGGCATCGCCATCCCCGTGGGCAAGGACTCGCTTTCCATGCGCACGGTCTGGGAGGAGGACGGCGAGGAACGCGCGGTGACCGCGCCGCTTTCGCTGGTGATCTCCGCATTCGCGCCGGTGGCGGACGTGCGAGGCACGCTCACGCCGGAGCTCCAGCGTGAGCATGACGAGACCGAGCTGCTGCTCGTCGACCTCGGCAAGGGCCACAATCGTCTCGGCGGTTCGGCGCTGGCGCAGGTCTACGGCCAGGTCGGCCACGATTGCCCGGATCTGGACGATCCGCGCGCGTTCGCGGCGTTCTTCGCGACCATCCAGCGCCTCGCCGGCGAAGGGGTGTTGCTCGCATACCATGACCGCTCTGACGGCGGTCTATTCGCCACGCTCTCGGAAATGGCGTTCGCCGGGCGTACCGGCATCGAGGTCAATGTCGCCGGGCTTGGGGATGCCCTCGCGGCACTCTACAGCGAGGAGCTCGGCGCCGTCGTTCAGGTCCGCGGAGAGGATGTCGCCGGTGTGGAGGCCGCCTTCCGCGAGGCCGGGCTCGCCCGCCACGTCCACCGTCTCGGCGGCCTGCGCGGCGACCAGCGTGTGGTGGTGCGCGACGGCGAGACCGTGCTTATCGACGAATCCCGCGCCGATCTCCAGCGCACCTGGCAGGAGACGTCCTGGCGTATTCAGCGCCTGCGGGACAACCCGGCCTGCGCCGACGAGGAATACGACGCCGTCGACGACGACGCCGACCCCGGCCTGCACGCGAGCCTGTCGTTCGACCCCGCGGACGACGTCGCCGCTCCGTACATCGGCGCCGGCGCCGGCGCCCGCCCGCGCGTTGCGGTGCTGCGCGAGCAGGGCGTCAACAGCCATGTCGAGATGGCGGCAGCGTTCGATCGCGCCGGCTTCGAGGCGGTGGACGTGCACATGAGCGACGTGATCGCCGGTCGCCAGAGTCTGGCGGCGTTCCGCGGGCTCGCGGTCTGTGGCGGTTTCTCCTACGGCGACGTGCTCGGCGCCGGCGGCGGTTGGGCCAAGTCCGTGCTCTACAATACCCGTGCCCGTGACGATTTCGCCGCTTTCTTCGACCGCCCGGACACGTTCACGCTGGGTGTGTGCAACGGCTGTCAGATGCTTGCGACCCTACGCGAGCTGATTCCGGGCAGCGAGCTGTGGCCGCGGTTCGTGCGCAATCGCTCCGAGCAGTACGAGGCGCGGTTGGCGCTGGTGGAGGTGCTGGAGTCGCCGTCACTGTTCCTCGCCGGCATGACCGGCTCGCGGCTGCCCATCGCCGTTGCACACGGTGAGGGTCGTGCCGTCTACGATGGGGCGTCCGGACCGCGCAAGGTGCTCACAGCCGGGTTGGCCGGTCTGCGCTACGTGGACAATCATGGTGCCGCCACCGAGCGCTATCCGTTCAACCCCAACGGTTCGGCGCTCGGGCTCACCGGCTTTACCACCCGCGACGGGCGCGTGACCATCATGATGCCCCACCCCGAGCGCGTCTTCCGCAGTGTCCAGCATTCCTGGCGGCCAAGTGTCTGGGGTGAGGACGGCCCGTGGATGCGCCTGTTCCGCAACGCGCGGCTTGCCTGCGAAACGTGAATCCGCGCGACGCCGACGCCCGGGTGTAGGGGATATCCCGTATCGCCTTCCGGTCGGTGCTGCTGGCTATACTGCAGGCTCTGATCGAACGTCATGGCGGGAGGCCGCATGTGGATCCGACAAACCCGGGGCTGGTCGCTGCCTGAGTCGCAGGTAACCGATGAGCGCATCTATCGCGGACGACGGCGCTTTCTGCAGGGCGGCGCGGCGCTTGCACTGGGCACCACGCTGGCGCCCCGGGCCGTGTTCGGCAAGCCCATGGCCAGGCTCGACCCCCTGGGGGAACTCGCCGAGAGCCGTTTCAGCACCGACGAGGACCTCAACAGCTACGAGCAGATCACTTCCTACAACAACTTCTACGAATTCGGTACCGGTAAGGAGGATCCCGCGGCCCGCGCACCGGCACTGTTGCAGACCGAGCCGTGGAGCGTGGAGATCTCCGGGGAAGTGGAGAAGCCCGGCAAGGTCGGATTCGAGGATCTGCTCGGCGCACATACCCTCGAGGAGCGCATTTACCGCCTGCGCTGCGTGGAGGCGTGGTCCATGGTGGTGCCCTGGGCCGGTATTCCACTCGCCGAGGTGATCAAGCGCTTTCAGCCCACCTCGCGGGCGAAGTACGTGCGCTTCGAAACGCTCCACGATCCCGAGCAGATGCCGGCGCAGCGCGACGACGGTGGTGGATTCTCCTGGCTCGCGAGCCTGGAGTGGCCGTACGTCGAGGGGCTGCGCATGGACGAGGCCATGAACCCGCTGGCGCTGCTCGCGGTGGGACTCTACGGCAAGGAAATGCCCGCCCAGAACGGTGCGCCGATACGGCTCGTGGTGCCGTGGAAGTACGGTTTCAAAAGCATCAAGTCGATCGTGCGCATTCACTTCCAGGAGGAACAGCCCGTCAACACCTGGAACAAGATCGCGCCCAACGAGTACGGCTTCTACGCCAACGTGAATCCGAAGGTGGATCATCCCCGCTGGAGTCAGGCGCGGGAGCGGCGCATCGGCGACTTCTTCAAGCGGGACACGCTGATGTTCAACGGCTACGGCGAGCAGATTGCCCATCTCTATAAGGGCATGGACCTGAAGAAGCACTTCTGATGGCGATATTGCCCGCGACACTCACGCCAAGGCGGCTCACCGCGGTGAAGGTCGGTGTCTTCACACTGTGCCTGGTGCCGGTGGTGTGGGTGGTGTACGCGCTGTTCACCGGAGGCCTCGGCGCCAATCCGGTGGAGGCGATGATCCGCCATCTCGGCGACTGGGGGCTGCGGCTGTTGCTGGTGACGCTCGCAATCACCCCGTTGCGGCTCGCCACCGGCGGCGCCTGGCTCATCCGTCTGCGCCGCATGCTCGGGCTTTTCGCATTCTTCTACGTGGCCCTGCACTTCAGTGCCTACGTGGTTTTCGAGCAGAGCGGCAGCATCGTGCGCATCGCCGAGGATATCGCCAAGCGGCCCTACATCCTGGTGGGTGCGATGGCGCTCGTGGCGTTGATCCCGCTCGCGGTGACCTCCACCCAGGCGTGGATGCGACGCCTGGGCAAGCGCTGGAAGCAGCTCCACCGCCTGGTTTATCCGGCGGCGGTGCTTGCCGTGTTCCACTTCTTCATGCTGATCAAGGCCGACGCCTGGACCGAACCGCTGCTCTACGCCGGTATCCTCACCGCGCTCCTCGCCTACCGCGCGCAGCACACCGCTCGGGGACGATGGCGGCGGCCGGCCAGGTCCGCGCAGAAGCCCGGCTGGCGAAGTGCGAGTACGTAGCGCCTACTGTCCGCGCTCTGCCGAATCGCGGTTACCGTCGGAGGAACAGGCCGTTGGCGGGCATTGTGGCGGGAGACGCTGTGAATCCTTCCCTGGACGCTCGAGTGCGGCCGTCCATGGCCGCATACGCTCCCGCCGCGATGCCCGCCAACGGCCTCGGCGTCCGTAATGGGCGTCTCCGCGGCGACCGTAAGCCTAACCTTCAAGTCTCTGCCTGCCTGCCCAGTCGCGGGCGAACTGCCACGCGACACGGCCGCTGCGGGAGCCGCGGGCCAGCGCGTACCGCAGGGCGGCGGCGCGGACAGTCTCCCCGTCACTGACATCGGCGCCGAGCTCGGCGAGCCAGGCGAAGCAGATGTCGAGATAGCGTTGCTGGTCGAACGGATAGAACGACAGCCACAGTCCGAAACGCTCCGACAGGGAGATTTTCTCCTCCACCGCCTCGCCGTGGTGAATCTCGCCGCCGACATTGCGCGCCTCCTCGTTCTCGGAGAAGTATTCCGGCAGCAGGTGCCGGCGGTTGGACGTCGCATAGATGAGCAGGTTCTCCGGCGCGGCGGCCAGCGAGCCGTCGAGCACGGCCTTGAGCGCTTTGTAGCTCGGGTCGTCCGCCTCGAAGGAGAGGTCGTCGCAGAAGATCACGAACCGCTCCGGCCGGTCGTGCACCAGGGCGACGATGTCCGGCAGGTCAATGAGGTCGTGGGCCTCCACCTCGATCACGCGCAGCCCCGCCTCGCCGTACTCGGTGAGCAATGCCTTCACCAGCGAGGATTTGCCGGTGCCCCGGGAGCCCCACAGCAGCGCGTTGTTCGCGGGCAGGCCGGCGACGAACTGCCGGGTGTTGCGCTCCAGCTCGTCGCGCTGGCGGTCGATGTTGCGAAGCTGCGCGAGCCGAAACCGCTGGGGATGGGCGATGGGCTCCAGCCAGCCGGAACCGCCACGCCGGCGCCAGCGAAAGGCGCGGGAAGCCTGCCAGTCGGGCTCGTGCCGCTGCGGCGGCAGCACGGTGTCGAGGCGCTCCAGCAGGCGTTCCATCTGGATGGCGAGGCGGTCGATGGGCTCCATGGTGTCTCCCTGTCTGGCTCGAACGTTGGCTGGCCGGCGGCCATGACGAATCTTCTCAGAGGAATTGTCATGCGTCAGCCGGTCCGTGCGCCGATGGGGCAAGGCGCGAGGCGCGCCGTGTAGCCGGGCGAGACAAGCGGCGAGCAACGCAGGACCTTCGGCGCACGGACCGGCCCGAAGGCAGCGCCGCAGCGGCCCGGTGGCGGCATTGCGCTCGCTTGACGTGAGCCCCGCCACGCCGGCGCGAACGCGCCTTGCCCCCGAACTGCCATGGCGCTCTGACACATGACAATACCTCTGCGACGATTAGTATCTGCCAAAATTGAGGTATCACGCACGTAACGCGACGGCGAGGAACGAGCATGAGCGAGCGCGGGACCCGGCTTTACTTCGCGTATGGTTCCAACCTGCATCCGCTGCGCCTGGGGTTGCGCACCCCGGCCTGCGAGCCGCTGGGCACCGCACGTCTCGACGGCTACCGGCTGTGTTTTCACAAGCGCAGCGACGGGGACAGTTCCGCCAAGGCCGATGCCTGGCGATCCGGCGCCGCCGATGATGTGCTCCACGGTGTGGTCTATCGCATGCACGACGACGAGATCCCCGTCCTCGACGGGATAGAAGGTCTGGGCGCGGGCGGATACGAGCTTCGCACCGAGAACGTCCGCCTCGCTGGCGAGCCGGTATGCGTGTTCCTCTACGCGGCGCGGGACTCGCATATCGACACTGCCTTGCGGCCCTATACCTGGTATCGGGATCTCGTCTGGCGGGGGGCGAGCTGGCAAGGCTTTCCCTCCACGTATGTGGACGCCATTCGCACCGTCCCGGCCGTGGTGGATGCCGACGTCCACCGCCACGCGGACAACGAACGGCTGCTCAACGTCATGCCGCACTGGCAACCGCAGCACGGATACCGTCTGCCATGAAGCGTGTTTACACCGACAGCGATCCCATGATCGTGGGGCACCTGGAGCAGGTGCTCACCAGCCGCGGAATCGTCTGCATCGTGCGCAACCGCCACTTGATGGGCGGCGCCGGCGAGCTGCCGCCCACCGAGGTATGGCCGCAGCTCTGGGTCGAGGACGACGAGGATGCCCCCGTCGCCCGGCGGCTCATCGACGAGGTGCTGGCCAACCAGGAGCAGGCGGGACCGGACTGGACCTGTCCGGATTGCGGCGAGCGGATCGAGGGACAGTTCGCCGAGTGCTGGAACTGCGGCCACGCCGCGCCCTGATGTCCCGATCCGGGGTGTTCGTAGCCGCATGGCGGTGGGCTTTGAACTGATCCGCCAGCGCGGGTAAATTGC
This sequence comes from Arhodomonas sp. AD133, assembly GCF_051195215.1. Taxonomy (NCBI): domain Bacteria; kingdom Pseudomonadati; phylum Pseudomonadota; class Gammaproteobacteria; order Chromatiales; family Ectothiorhodospiraceae; genus Arhodomonas; species Arhodomonas sp. AD133. The sequence continues at coordinate 12,693 of NZ_JBNAZM010000038.1, forward strand.
CCGCCCATGATCAGCCTGCGCGATATAACCCTGCGCCGCGGCGGCGACCCGCTGCTCGAGCATGCCAGCGTCACTATTCACCCCGGCCACAAGATCGGGCTGGTAGGGGCCAACGGCAGCGGCAAGTCCACGCTGTTCGCGCTGTTGCGCGGTGAGCTGGGCGTGGACGCCGGCGAGGTGCATCAGCCGGGCGACTGGGAGGTCGCCCACATGGCGCAGGAAACCCCCGCCATCGAGCGCCCGGCGCTGGAGTTCGTGCTCGACGGGGATCGCGCATTCCGGGCTGCCGAGCGCGCCGTGGCCGACGCGGACGCCTCGGGGGACGGCGAGGCCATCGCCCACGCTCACCTGGCCTACGAGAATGCCGGTGGCTATACCGCCCACGCCCGCGCCGGCGAGCTGCTCGACGGTCTCGGTTTCCCCGCCGAGCAGCACGCCTGGTCGGTGGCGGCGTTCTCCGGCGGCTGGCGGGTGCGGCTCAACCTGGCGCAGGCGCTGATGTGCCGCAGCGATCTGTTGCTGCTCGACGAGCCCACCAACCATCTGGACCTGGAGGCGGTGCTGTGGCTGGAGCAGTGGCTGCGTGCGTATCCGGGAACGCTGCTGCTGATTTCCCACGACCGCGATTTCATCGACGCCGTCGCTGACGAGACGCTGCATATCGAGCATCGCGCCCTGACGCTTTATCGCGGCGGGTACAGTGCTTTCGAGCGCCAGCGTGCCGAACGCCTCGCCCAGCAGCAGGCGCAGTACGAGAAGCAGCAGCGCGAGATCGCCCACCTGCAGAAGTTCATCGACCGCTTCCGTGCCAAGGCCACCAAGGCCCGCGCCGCCCAGAGCCGTGTCAAGGCGCTGGAGCGCATGGAGCGGGTGGCGCCCGCGCACGTGGACTCGCCGTTCAGCTTCGAGTTTCCCACGCCACCGGAGGCGGCCAACCCGCTGCTCAGCCTGGAAGGCGTTGCCCTGGGCTACAGCGCGACCCCCATCCTGCAGGGCGTGAGCATGAGCCTGCGTCCCGGTGCGCGCATCGGGTTGCTCGGCCCCAACGGTGCCGGCAAGTCCACGCTCGTGCGCGCCCTCGCCGGCGAGCTGGCCCCGGCGGCAGGCACGCTCACGGCGGGCCGGAACCTCAGTGTCGGCTACTTCGCCCAGCACCAGCTCGAGCAGCTCGACCCGGCGGCGAGCCCGTTGCTGCATCTGCGACGGCTCGCCCCGGAGGCTCTCGAGCAGAAGCTGCGGGACTTCCTCGGCGGATTCGGCTTCCAGGGGGATCAGGCCACCGAGGCAGTGGCGCCGCTCTCCGGCGGGGAGAAGGCACGGCTGGTGCTCGCGCTGCTGGTCTGGCGTTCGCCCAACCTGCTGCTCCTCGACGAGCCCACCAACCACCTGGACCTGGAGATGCGCCACGCGCTGACTGTCGCGCTGCAGGGTTACGAGGGTGCGGTAGTGACCGTTTCCCACGATCGCCACCTGCTCAACAGCACGGTGGATGAGTATTGGCTCGTCGCGGACGGCGCTGTTTCGCGCTTCCACGGCGACCTGGAGGCCTATCGCGAATGGCTGGCGGAGCGCCGCCGAAGTGGCCGCCGGCTTGCCGAGGAAACCGCCTCCGGCGGTCGCAGCGCCGCCGAGCGCAAAGCCGATCGCCAGCGCGCCGCCGCCGAGCGCCGTCGGACCAAGCCCCTGCGTGACCGCGTCGAGCACCTGGTGCGGGAGATCGAGCGCGTCTCCGCCGCACTTGCCGAGGTGGAAACCGCCCTGGCCGATCCCGCCGTGTACGAGGATGCGCAGAAGCAGCGTCTCAATGACCTCCTGCGCGAGCAGGGCGCGCTGCGCGGCCGTCACGACGACCTCGAGGCCGAGTGGATGGCGGCGGAGGAGGAGTTGGCTCAGGCGGAAGCCTGAGGAGTGGAAAGTGAAAAGTGGCAAGAGCAAAGGTCCGTCGGGGAGCACCGAAGGCCGTGCAGCATCATTGAGGTCTGCCAAGGGGGTGAATTCGGCGTGTCGCTTCTCGGACGCGGTGGCGTTTGCGGGTTTCCGCAACTTGTGACTTTTGTCTTTTGACTTGTGACTCTTAGCTCTCTGCCCATCCTCTACCACGACGACGCGCTGATTGCCGTGCACAAGCCGGCGGGCTTGCTCGTGCATCGCACCGAGCTCGATCGCGAGCGGGACGTGGCGTTGCAGCGGGTGCGCGATCAGATCGGGCGGCGGGTGTATCCGGTGCATCGGCTCGACCGTGCCACCTCCGGTGTACTCGTCTTCGCCCTGCGCCCGGAGGTCGCGAGTGCGCTGGCGGCTGATTTTCGGGGGCGGACGCTGGCGAAGCACTACCTCGCGGTGGTGCGGGGGTGGACGCCGGAGAGCGGGGTCATCGAGCGACCGCTGGCCAAGCACAAGGGTGGCGAGAAGCGTGCCGCCCGCAGCCGCTATGTGCGCCTGGCCACCGTGGAGCTGCCCATTCCCGTGGACAAGTGGCCGGCGGCGCGTTATTCATTGGTGCTCATCGCCCTGGACACCGGTCGCCGGCACCAGATCCGCCGCCATATGGACGGCATCAGCCACCCCCTGATCGGCGATACCACCCATGGTAGCGGTCCCCACAACCGGCTCTTCCGGGAGCACCTGGATTGCCACCGCATGCTGCTGCACGCTTGGCGGTTCGGTCTGCGTCACCCGGTTTCCGGCGAGGCCATGACCATTGCTGCGCCGCCGCCGGCGGACTTTCACCGGGTTTGCGAGCGTTTGGGCTGGGACCGCCACTCAGTCGACCTGGACGGTGCCCTGACCCGGCTGCCGGGTGGTTCCACGCAGGGAAGATCCGCCAACGACGGATGATGACGCCGCAGCGGACTAGCGGGGAGTCCGCGACGCAGCGGATTTTCCAACGCCGTGCGGAAGGCGGTGGGGCCCGGGTGGCCGGGAGACGCTGTGAATACCTCCCTGTACGCTTGGATGCGGCCATCCATGGCCGCATACACTCCCGGCCACCCGGGCCCCACCGCCTCTGGCTGGCACGGGAGGGGGCGGCCGCGCCGGTATGCGGGGGGTGTGCCCCAGTTGGGGCGCGGATGGTCCGATTTCCCCCTACCGCTGGCAGTTGCCGCACACGCCGCGGACCGTGCAGGCTGCGCCAATATCAACAACGCGCGAGCTACCGCATGGCTTACCGAATCCGCCCCCAGCACCGCGCCGACGACGAGATCCGCCGCATCGTGATCGAGCGTGTCGACGAGGCCGACGCGGCCTTGTCCGCCCCCCGGGAGCGGCTGGCGGAAGGCGTGCACGAGGCGCGCAAGCGTTTCAAGGAGATACGGGCGGTGCTGCGCCTCGTGCGCAAGCCGTTGGGCGGAGCTTTTGCCGGGGAGAACACGCGCTACCGCGATCTCGCTCGTCGGCTGGCCGAGTTCCGCGAGGCGACGGCGATGGTCGAAGCCTGGGACGCTCTGGCAGCGGCACAGCCGCGGCGCTTCGGCTCGCCGGCCATGGCCCGGGTGCGCGCGCGCCTGGCCGAACGCGCCGATGCCGCGGCGGAAGGTGGTGGTGCCGGCGATGACGTGCCCGCGGTGCGCGAGGCGCTGGCGGAGGCCCGTACCGCCGTGAGCCGCTGGCCCCTCAAGGGCCGGGGCTTCGGACTGTTGCGCCCGGGGTTGCACCGCAGCTACCGCGACGGTGGCCGGCGGCTGGCAGACGTGAGCGACGCCCTTACCGCCGATCGTTTGCACGAGTGGCGCAAGCGCGTGAAGGATCAGTGGTACCACACGTGTTTGTTCGAGCGCTGCTGGCGCAGCATGCTGGGGGCTCGGCGCAAGGCCCTCAAGCAGCTCTCGGACACCCTCGGCGACGAACACGATCTGGCCGCGATGCAGGAATTGCTCGCCCGCGAGCCGGCGCTGTTCGGTGCGGCGCCCACACGCGCGGCGGTTGCCGATGCACTGGGCGAGCGCCGTGGCGGGCTTCAGCACGACGCCCTGTTGCTTGGCCGACGTCTTTATGCCGAGTCGCCGGAGGCGCTGGTGGTGCGGTGGCGGGCCTACTGGCGTATCGCCCGGGCGGAATGGCGGCGTCCGGTTGTATTCTGAAGGGACCAGCCCAATGCCCCAGAAGTGTGTCGGTTCGATTGCAGGCGGGCACGCGAGGAGGGCCGTGATATGGCGCGCAATGTCGCCCAGAAGCTGATCGCCGACCACCTCGTCTCCGGCGAGATGACACCCGGCTGCGAGATCGGTCTGCGCATCGACCAGACCCTGACCCAGGACGCCACCGGGACGCTGGTGATGCTCGAGTTCGAGGCGATGGGGCTGGAGCGGGTGCGCACCGAGCTCTCCGCGCAGTACGTCGATCACAACCTCATCCAGGAGGATTTCAAGAATCCGGACGATCACGTCTTCCTCGCCAGTGCGGCGAAGAAGTACGGCGTGTGGTTCAGCCCGCCCGGCAACGGCGTGAGCCATCCGGTGCACATGGAGCGTTTCGGTGCTCCCGGTAAAAGCCTGCTCGGCTCCGACAGCCATACCTGTGCGGCCGGCGCTCTGGGCATGCTTGCCATCGGTGCCGGCGGCCTCGAGGTGGCGATGGCCATGGCGGGTGAGCCCTTTTACACGCGAATGCCCGAGGTGATGGGCGTGGAGCTCACCGGCGAGCTCCCGGACTGGGTGAGCGCCAAGGACGTCATCCTGGAGATGCTGCGCCGACACGGTGTCTCCGGCGGCGTCGGGCGAATCATCGAATACCACGGCCCGGGCGTCGCCGGTCTCACGGCCATGGACCGTCACGTGATCGCCAACATGGGTGCAGAGCTCGGCGCGACGGCGACGGTTTTCCCGGCGGACGAGCAGACCCGGGCGTTCCTGCACCAGCAAGGCCGGGAGGAGGCCTGGCGCGCGCTTGCCGCCGATCCCGGCGCCCACTACGACATCACCGACCGGATCGATCTCTCGGCAATGGAGCCGCTGATCGCACTGCCCAGCAGCCCGGAGAACGTCGTGCCCGTGCGTGAGGTCGCCGGCCGGCCCATTTACCAGGCCTACATCGGCTCCTCGGCCAACCCGGGTCTGCGGGATTTCGCCATTGCCGGAAACATCGTCGCTGGCCGACGGATCGCCGACGGTGTGTCCTTCGACGTGAACCCGACCTCCCGGCAGATTCTCGCGAACATGATCGGCCTGGGCGTGCTCGGCAACCTGATCACCGCCGGCGCGCGACTTCACCAGGCCGGCTGTAACGGCTGCATCGGCATGGGGCAGGCGCCGGCCACCGGGCGAATCAGCCTGCGCACCGTGCCGCGCAACTTTCCCGGCCGCTCCGGTACCCGCGAGGATCAGGTCTACCTCTGCAGCCCCGAGGTCGCCGCCGCCTCCGCGCTCACGGGCGTCATCACCGATCCGCGCACACTGGATATGCCATACCCACGCTTCCGCGAGCCTTCATCCGTGGAGGTGGACGTGGATATCCTCTGCCCACCCGCCGACGATGGCCGCGATCTACGCCTGGAGAAGGGGCCCAACATCAAGGCGCTGCCCCGGACCGAGCCATTGCCGGAACGCGTGCGGGCGCCGGTACTGCTGAAAACCGGCGACGACGTTTCCACCGACGAGATCATGCCGGCCGGCGCGAAGGTTCTGCCTTACCGCAGCAATATTCCGGAAATCAGCAAGTTCGCGTTTTCGCGCATCGACGAAAGCTATTACGATCGCGCCATGGCCCAGGGTGACACGGGCTCGCTCGTGGTCGGGGGCGAGAACTACGGTCAGGGCTCGAGCCGCGAGCACGCCGCGCTCGCCCCCGCTTACCTCGGTGTGCGCGCGGTGATCGCCAAATCCTTCGCACGCATTCACTGGCAGAATCTCGTCAATTTCGGGGTGCTGCCGCTGACCTTCGACGATCCCGGCGACTACGAGCGCATACAGCATGACGACGAGCTCGAGCTGGACGCTCTGCGTACGGCGCTGGCACGTGGCGACAGTGTGCTCGCCGCCGTGAACCATAGCCGCGACCAGCGCTATACCTTTCGCCATGCCCTGTCGTCGCGGCAGGTGGACGTACTCCTCGCCGGCGGCCTGATACCATGGGTTCGCGACAAGAAGAACGTCGAGTAAGGAGGCAGCCATCATGCGTCGCATCCCGGCCCTCGCCGTCGCCCTGTGTCTCGCCGTGGTGTCGACGGTCCATGCCGCCGAGGGCATGCGCACGATCGCGAGCGAACACGATGTGGCCACCACCGCCGACCGCCTGGTGAATGCCCTGAAAGACAAGGGCATGACGGTTTTCGCCCGCATCGATCACGCGGCCGGTGCCAAGCGCGCCGGTTTGACGCTCGCCCCTACCGAGTTGGTGATCTTCGGCAACCCCAAGGTGGGGACGCGTCTGATGCAGTGCGCGCGCAGCACGGCCATCGACCTGCCCATGAAAATGCTCGTGTGGAAGAACGACTCCGGCGTGCACATTGGCTACAACACGCCGGAGTATCTTGCCGAGCGCCACGGCATCGAGGGGTGCGATCAGGTGCTCGAGAAGGTCGGCAACGCGCTCGACGCCTTCGCTCGTGCCGGCGCGGGCGAATGAACGTCCTCGCGTTGCACAACGTCAAGGGCGGCGTCGGCAAAACCGCTGCCGCCGTCAATCTCGCCTGGCACGCCGGCCAGGCCGGGCTGCCCACCCTGCTGTGGGATCTGGATGCCCAGGGCGCGGCGAGCTTCTACCTGGGCGCCGACAACGGGCTGGCGCGCAAGCCCAGCAAGTTGCTCGCGGGCAAGTCGCCGCTGGGCAGGGAAGTCCGCGCCACGCCATACGCCAACGTGGACGTGTTGCCCGCGGATGGGGCATGGCGCGAGCTCGACCGGATGTTGCGCAAGACATCCGAATCGCGCAAGCACCTCCAGGGGCTGCTCGAACCATTCAGCGAGCAGTACGCCGTGACGATCCTCGATTGTCCGCCGACGCTCTCGGAGCTTGCCGAGCAGGTGGCACGAGCCGCCGATACGGTGCTGGTGCCGGTGGTTCCCAGCCCCCTGTCATTGCGGGCGTGGTCGCAGATGCAGGCGCACTGGGACGACAAGCGCGGCATACGCCGCCGCCTCCGGCCGTTTTTCAGCCTCGTCGACCGCCGCCGGCGGCTGCATCGGGAGTGGCTGGCGTCGCCGCCGGAGCCCTTCGCCAAGCGTCTTGCGAGCTGGGTGCCGTACGCCAGCGTGGTCGAGCGCATGGGCCTCGAAGAGGCGCCGGTGGGCGTGTATGCCCCGCGCAGCCCGGCTGCGCGTGCCTATGACGCACTGTTGAGCGAGCTGGCCGGGACGCTCGGCTTCGAGCGGGCGATACCGCGGAGCGTGTAGAATGCGCCCCGGCAACACGGAGGCATCTCATGAGCGGGTTAGAGCATCTCATCGAGAACAACCGGCGTTGGTCCGAGCGTATCTCCCGGGACCGGCCGTCCTTCTTTCCCACGCTGGCGGAGCAGCAGAACCCGGACTACCTGTGGATCGGCTGCTCGGACAGCCGCGTTCCGGCGAACGAGATCGTGGATCTGCTTCCCGGGGAGCTCTTCGTCCACCGCAACATCGCCAACGTGGTCGTCCACAGCGACATGAATGCCATGTCGGTGCTGCAGTTCGCCGTCGAGGTGCTGCAGGTGCGCCACGTGATCGTCACCGGGCACTACGGCTGCGGTGGTGTCCGTGCCGCCATGGGCCACCGTCAGCTAGGGCTCATCGACAACTGGCTGCGCCACATCAAGGATGTCTACCGCGTGCACGCGGACGACCTGGACGGCATCGACGACGAGCACCGTCGTGCCGACCGGCTGTGTGAGCTCAATGTGGTCGAGCAGGTACGCAATGTCTGCCACACGACCATCGTGCAGAATGCCTGGGCCCGGGGGCAGCCCTTGGCCGTTCACGGCTGGGTCTATGGTCTCTCCGACGGTCGCGTGAAGGATCTGGACGTCAGTGTGGATGGGCGGCGCAATATCGATCGCCTCTACCATATGAACGCGACGGGCGAGTGAACGCTGCCGTGCCGGCGCACTCTAAACGGTATGATCGGGAGACGCTGGCATGACGCCCGCGGTGCGTGCTGCCGAAGCCGCCGGGGTGCGGTTTCACCTGCACCGCTACGAGCACGATCCGCGGGCGCACAGTTACGGGCTCGAGGCCGCGCAGCGCCTGGGGCAGGATCCGGCGAGGGTGTTCAAGACCCTCGTCGCCGGGCTCCCGCCGGCCCGGTTCGTCGTGGCCGTCGTGCCGGTGGCGCGCGAGCTCGACCTCAAGGCCCTGGCGGCGGCGTGCGGCGCGAAGAAGGCGGCGTTGGCGGCGGCTGACGAGGCCGAGCGCGTAACCGGTTACGTTACCGGCGGTATCAGCCCGCTGGGGCAGAAGCGCGCTCTGACAACGGTGATCGATGTGAGCGCCGACGCGTTCGAGACGGTGTTCGTGAGTGCCGGCCGGCGCGGGCTAGAGATCGAGTTGGCACCGGCCGACCTGGCCGATGTTACCGGCGGCTGCTACGCGGCCATCGCGTAGTGGAGGTGGGACCATGCGAATCATCCTGGCTATCTGTGCGGGGGCCCTGCTCGCCGGTTGCGCGACCGTGCCCGAAGCGCTCCGGGACGCTCCCGCCGACTCCCCGGGCGTGGCCGACGCGCGGGCCGATCCTGCGGCGCACCAGGGCGAGCGGGTACGCTGGGGCGGCACGATCGCGGAGGTGATGAACGAGGCCGACCGTACCCTGGTGGCCGTTGTGGCGCGTCCCCTGGACAGCCGCGCTCGTCCCCGTGACGATAGCCGCAGCGACGGCCGTTTCCTGGCCAGTATCGATTCGTTCCTGGACCCGGCCGTCTACACGACCGGCCGCGAGATCACGGTGGTGGGGACCCTGGTACGCACCCGGACCCGCGCCATCGGCGACTACGCCTACGATTACCCGGTCGTCGACGCCAGTGGCCACGTGCTCTGGCAGGCGCGACAGCGTCGTGATCCGGCGCGGTACGGGCCGTACTACGATCCCTGGTGGGGTTACCCGAGCCCCTGGCATTTCCGGCATTACCCGTATCACTACCCCTACTACTACTGGTGAGCCGATGCGTACCTGGATTGCCGCGTTGATGCTGATGCCGGTACTCGCCGGCTGTGCCGCCGGTGGGCCGCTCGCGGAGGAGACAGCCAGTCGCGAGCCCTCGCCGGCGGCGGTCGCCGAGAGTGGCGCCGTGCCCGAAGGCCGCGAGATGCTCTGGGGCGGGCGCATCGTCCGCGTGAGTAACGAGGCGGAGGCCACGCGTCTCGAAGTGCTGGCGTATCCGCTGGAGCGCGACCAGCGCCCCGATGTGTACGACAGGCCGGCGCAGGGGCGGTTCGTCGTGGTGCATCCCGGCTTTCTCGATCCCGTGGACTATGCGCCCGGCCGCGTCGTGACCGTGCGTGGCCCGGTGACCGACATCGTCCGTGGCCGCGTCGGTGACGCGGAGTACGCATGGCCACAGGTGCAGGCGAAGGATCTCCATCGCTGGCCGCGCGACCCGGATCCGTATCGCAACCCGCCACGCTTCGAAGTGCGTGCGGGTATTCTCTTCTCGAACTAGTGTCCCGGCATACTGGCCTACAGCACCACCAGTGCGACGCATGCGGCGGTCATGGCCCCCATCACGTAGTTGAAGCGCCGGCGGATGGTTGGCTCGTGGAGAAAACGGCCGATCACCGTGCCGAAGCACGCCCACAGGCTCACGGAAGGCAGGTTGACCGCCATGGCCACGACGACGACGGTGGCCGCGGACAGTGCGTAACGCTCTCCCGGCTCGGTGAACAGGCCCACCGCGGAAATGCCCATTATCCAGACTTTCGGGTTCGCGAACTGAAAACCGAAGGCTTCGACGAACCGGATCGGCGCGTGGACCTTGGCACCCGTGGCGGCGTTGTCCGCCGTGGCGATGCGCCATGCGAGGTAGAGCAAGTAGACGCTACCGGCGATTTGCAGTGCCACGTGCATGGCCGGGTAGCGCGTCAACAGGCTGCCGAGGCCCATAGCCACCAACGTGATCAGGGCGCCCAGACCGGTACTGACGCCGAGTAGGTGTGGGACGGTGCGGCGCAGGCCGAAGTTCGCCCCGGCGGCCGTGAGCATGACGTTGTTCGGGCCCGGGGTTGCCGAGAGTGCAAAGACGAACAGCGCGATCGCGAGATATTGATCGGGGGAAAGCACGGCGGGCGCTCCTCATTCTCCGGCGATGCAGAATTGTTACGGTTACAAATCTCTATTTGTGCTAGTAAAATAGCGTTTGTCCTCATGTTACTCAGCATTTTGTCTCTGTAAACTAGAGATTTGTCATGGATACAAATTGGTGTCCCGATCTGACCCGATACGCCGGCCCCCGTTACCGGGCTCTGGCGGAAGCGATCGCAGAGGCCGTGGAGACCGAGGCACTCGTGCCCGGTGACCGGCTGCCCACGCACCGGGCGCTGGCGGACGCCCTGGGCGTGACCGTGGGGACCGTCACCCGGGGATATGCCGAAGCGGAACGGCGTGGGCTGGTGCATGGTCAGGTGGGCAGCGGCACTTACGTGCGGCCCACCGATGGGAACGGGGTCGAGGATTTCGCCCTCAAGCCGGAGGGCGCGGGGGACGGGCATGTGGACTTCGGGCTCGCCTTCCCGGTGCCCGGGCGGCGCGGTCCCACCCTCGCCGACGCGCTTCGCGGCATTGCCGACGATCCCCGTGCACTTCAGGCCTGCCTTTCCTATCAGCCGGAGGCGGGGCTGCCCCGGCACCGCGAGGTCCTGGCTGACTGGCTCCGGGGCTGGGGGGTGGAGCTGGCGGCAGAGGAAACCCTGCTGACGCTGGGTGGGCTCCACGGGGTGTATCTGACGCTGTCCGCTCTCGCACGGGCGGGGGAGACCGTCGCCTCGGCGGGGCTCGTCTATCCCGGGCTCATCGCCGCCGCTCGCGGGCTTGGTTTGCGACACGTGCCGGTGGAGCTCGATGAGCACGGCATCGTCCCCGAGGCGCTCGAGTCCGCGTGCCGGCAGCACGGCGTGCGGCTGGTCTACGTGACGCCGGATCAGAACAACCCGACGACAGTGTGCCTGCCCCGCTCGCGCCGGCATGCGCTGCTCGAGATCGCGCAGCGATACGGCATCACCGTGATCGAAGATGCGGTACATCTGGTCCAGCGTGATGAACGTCCACCGGCTTTGATGGATCTCGCGCCGGAAAACGTGGTCTACGTGACCAGCGTGTCGAAGATTCTCGCTGGCGGATTGCGCGTCGGTGTCGTACGCGCACCCCGTCGTCTCATCGGCCCGCTGTCGCAGGCGTTGCGGGGCCAATGCTGGATGACGCCGCCGCTCAACGCCGAGGTCGCCTGCCGGTGGATCGCCAGTGGTGCGGCCGATGAGCTGGCGCGCTGGCAACGCGAGGAAATCGGTGCGCGCCAGGCCCTGGTCGCGGAGCGGCTGGAGGGACTGGATTTCCGTGCCCGGCCTTATGGGTTCAATGTGTGGCTGACCCTGCCGGAGCCGTGGCGGGCCGCTGAGTTCGTCCATGCCTGCGCGGCGGCCGGGGTCGTGGTCAAGGGCGGGGAGCCGTTCGCCGTCGGGCGCTACCCTGTGCCGCAGGCGGTGCGCCTCGCGATCACAGCGCCGCCTCAGCGTGGCGATGTGCGCCGGGGGCTCGACCTGATCCGGGGTGTGCTCGCTCGCGGGCCGGCAGGCGCCAGCGCGACCCTCTGAGGCACGGGGCGCTACAGTTGACAGGGCGGTGACCGTCTGGAGAATCTCGCACCATACGCACGCGTATGGTCGGCCAATCGTTGGGAGGGAGACCGTGGCAGAGAGCCAAACCAAAGCCGGTGGCAGCACGCGGGGCGGGACGCGGCGTCCCCGCAGCAAGAGCAAGGACAGAGTGGCAGTCGTCGGTGGGCTGCGCACGCCGTTCGCCCGGCAGCTCACCGCTTATCAGGGAATGACCGCCATCGAGCTCGGCACGCTGGTGGTCAACGAGCTGCTCACGCGGCTGGACCTGGACCCGGTGCTGATCGAGCGGGTGGTCTACGGGCAAGTGGTGATACAGCCCGAGGCCCCGAATATCGCCCGTGAGGTGGTGCTCGGCGCCGGCATGGACGCGGCCACCGACGCTTACAGCGTCTCGCGGGCCTGCGCCACGAGTTTCCAGAGTACCGCCGACGTTGCTGCGGCCATCGAGCTCGGCCATATCGACGTGGGCCTCGCCGGCGGCGCGGATTCGGCCTCGGTGTTGCCCATCGGCGTGTCGAAAAAGCTCGCCGAGACGCTGTTGCGCGCGAGCAAGGCGAAGAGCCTCGGCGAGCGCCTGAAGCTCTTCGCGCGACTGCGCCCGCGGGACCTCGCGCCGCGCCCGCCGGCGATCCGGGACTATTCCACCGGCCTGGGCATGGGCGATATCGGCGAGCAGATGGCCAAGAGTCACGGCATCGGCCGCGAGCAGCAGGACGAGTTCGCCGTACGCTCGCACCGCCTCGCCCACGAGGCGTGGGAGGCGGGCCGGCTGGACGACGAGGTGATGCATGCCTTCGTCGGCCGGGAGGCGAGCCACATACACCGTGACAACAACATTCGCGCGGACGCGTCCGTCGAGTCCCTCGGCAAGCTGCGCCCGGCCTTCGACAAGCGCCACGGCACGGTGACCGCGGGCAATGCCACCCCGCTCACCGACGGCGCCAGTGCCCTGGTGCTCATGCGTGAATCCCGCGCACGGGCGCTTGGCTACGAACCGCTCGGGTTCATCCGCTCGTGGGCGTTCCGCGCCGTCGATCCGTTCCACGACGGGCTCATCGGGCCGAGCTACGTGACCCCGGTCGCACTCGACCGCGCCGGACTCAAGCTCACCGACCTCACGCTGGTGGATATTCACGAGGCGTTCGCCTCGCAGACGCTGGCCAACCTGAAGTACTGGCCGGACCGGGAGTTCGCCCGCGAGCGCCTCGGCCGGGACGCGCCCATCGGCGAGGTGGACTGGGACAGGCTCAACGTCAACGGCGGTTCCATTGCCTACGGCCATCCGTTCGCCGCCACCGGCGGGCGCATGATCGTGCAGACGCTCAACGAGCTGCGCCGCCGCGGCGGCGGTACCGGGTTGGCGACGGCCTGCGCGGCGGGCGGTCTGGGCGCGGCCATGGTCCTGGAGGTGGTGTGATGAGCACTGCCGAGACGGTCAATGCGGAGGAGACGATGGACAACCCCATTCGCCTCGAGTGGCACGGCGACGGCATCGCGTTCGCCTGGATCGATGCCCCGGGCCAGAGCCAGAACACGCTCGGCCGGGAGATGATCAACGCGGCAGGGCATCTGCTCGACGAGCTCGAGCGGCACAACGAGCTGCGTGGTCTTGTGTTCATCAGCGCCAAGCGGGGTTCGTTCATAGCCGGTGCCGACATCAACATGATCCGTGACTGCGCCAGTGCAGAGGAAGTGGCTGCGCTCTCGCGGACCGGGCAGCGCATCTTCGCGCGGCTGGCCGATTTCAAGGTGCCGGTCGTGGCGGCGATCGACGGTGTGTGTCTCGGGGGCGGGCTCGAGCTCGCGCTCGCCTGTCATACCCGCGTGTGCACGAGCGACGACGCCACGCGCCTGGGGCTGCCCGAGGTGCAGCTCGGCCTGCTGCCGGGCAGCGGGGGTACCCAGCGTCTGCCACGGCTGATCGGCGTGCCTGCCGCCTTGGACCTGATGCTCACCGGCAAGCAGGTGCGTGCGTCGAAGGCCCGGCGTCTGGGCCTCGTCGAGGATGTCGTGCCACCCTCGATTCTGGCGCAGGCGGCGGTCAAGCGCATCGAGGAGATCCATCGCGCCTGGCAGGTTGGCAGTGATCCGGGGCGGCGGGAACCCGGTGCGTGGCGGCGTATCGGCCGTTGGGCCATCGAGGGCAACCCGGCCGGGCGCGGTGTGGTGTGCTCACGGGCCCGCAAACGCCTGCGGGAGAAGACCCACGGGAACTACCCGGCACCGGAGCGCATCATCGACTGCGTCGAGACCGGCCTTGCAGAGGGGATGCCGCGGGGGCTGGAGGCGGAGGCCGTGAGCTTCGGCGAGCTTGCGATGACCCCGGAGGCCCGCGAGCTCATCGGCATCTATTTCGCCACCACGGCGATGAAGAAGGATTCCGGCGTCGATGATCCGAATGTACAGCCCCGCGAGATCCGGCGCATGGCGGTACTCGGTGCGGGGCTGATGGGCGCGGGCATCAGCTACGTCAGCGCCGACAAGGGCGGGATTCCCGTGCGGCTCAAGGACGTCACCCCCGAAGGGCTTGCCACCGGCCTGCGCTACGTGCGCGAACGCCTCGACGAGCGACGGCGGCGGCGTTCGTTGACGTCGTTCCAGGCCGGTCTGGTCGAGCGCCGGGTGACACCGGCGCTGGACTTCTCCGGTTTCTCCCGGGTGGATCTGGTGATCGAAGCGGTATTCGAGGATCTGGATCTCAAGCACCGCATGGTCGCGGACGTGGAGCGCGAGTGCGGCGAGACCGCCATCTTCGCCACCAACACCTCGTCGATTCCCATCGCGCGCATCGCCGAAGGTGCGCGACGCCCTGAGAACGTGGTGGGCATGCACTATTTCTCGCCGGTAGAGAAAATGCCCCTGCTCGAGGTCATCGCGCACGAGGGCACCGCGCCCGAGGTGATCGCGACGGCGGTTGCGGTGGGTCGGCGTCAGGGGAAAACGCCCATCGTCGTGCGCGACGGTGCCGGTTTCTACGTCAACCGGATTCTCGCGCCGTATATCAATGAAGCGGTCCACCTGCTCGGTGAAGGCGTGGCCATCGACCGCATCGACCGCACGCTTGTGCGCTTCGGTTTCCCCGTGGGACCGTTCAAGCTGCTCGACGAGGTGGGAATCGACATCAGCGCGCACGTGGCCCCGATCCTCCACGAAGCGTTCGGCGAGCGCATGCGGCCCAACGAGACCTCCCGGCGCATGATCGATGACGGCCGTCTGGGCAAAAAGGCCGGGCGTGGTTTCTACCGGTACGACGGCCGACGCCGGGGCAGGGAAGTCGACGAGACCGTCTACGAGCTCCTCGGGGTGGCGCCCGGCAAAGTGGTCAGCGACGACGAGATCATCCAGCGCACCGTCGGCATGATGCTCAACGAGGCCGTGCGCTGCCTCGACGAAGGCATCCTGCGCAACGCCCGTGATGGTGACATCGGTGCGGTATTCGGCATCGGTTTTCCGCCGTTCCGCGGTGGACCGTTCCGCTTCATGGATGCGGTCGGCCCCGGCGGGATCCACTGGTGGCTGGAAGGCTTCCGCGCCCAGCACGGTGAGCGTTTCACCCCGGCGCCCGGCCTGGAGGCGCGTGCCGCAGAGGGACGGCGTTTTCACGATGATGCCCCGGAGACACGCGCCGAGGACATGGCTCCGGCGGTTGCCGAGGGCGCCTGAAGCGAAGGCGCAACACGCAGCCCACGTGCCGCCGGGATCGTCTATGCTGGGTGCAGGCACCTGGCGAGAGACGGTATTCTCGCTGGCAGGCGTTCGGCGGGGCGCGCCGCGGCGCCGGCCCGTCGACGCCGGGTCTCTATGTAACACGAAGAAATGTGCAGAGGGGAGTGAAATCCTATGAGCCTGAAAAGCCGGATTGTCGGTGCTGCCTCCGCGCTGGCGCTCGCCGCCAGCGTTACGGCGAGTGCCGAGCCCTTGAAGATCGGCGCGCTGGTACCGCTCACCGGTGATCTGCAGTCATACGGCGAGCCTTCGCTGAATGGCATTCAGCTTGCCGCTGAGGAGATCAATGCCGCGGGCGGGGTGCTCGGCGAGGACATGGAGGTCAAGGCGGGTGATACCCAGACGCGGCCTCAGGCAGGCGTGGACGCCGCCCAGAAGCTGGCCAATATCGAGGGTGTGAGCGCCTTCGTGGGGGCGCTGTCCAGTGGCGTTACCATCCCTGTGGCGCAGAGCGTGTCGAAGCCGGAGAAGGTCCCGCAAATCAGCGGCGCGTCGACGTCGCCGGTGATCACGACCCTCGACGACGGTGACTTCCTCTTCCGGACCGTGCCCTCGGATGCTTTCCAGGGCGTGGCCCTCGCGGAGGTCACCAGCGAGGCGGGTTACGGTGCTACCGGCGTCATCTACATCAACAACGACTACGGCAAGGGGCTCGCGGACAGCTTCAAGGAGGCGTTCGAGGCCCAGGGTGGCGAGGTCACCAGCATGGTCGCCTACGAGCAGGGTCAGCCTGCCTACCGCGGCGAGCTCCAGCAGGCCGCGAAGGGCGATGCCGATGCGCTGGTCCTGGTGGGCTATCCGCAGAACGGCCAGACGATTCTGCGGCAGTCCCTGGAAGGCGGCTATTTCAACAAGTTCGTCTTCACCGACGGCATGAAGGCCCCGGAGCTGGTGGAGAATCTGGGCGCGCAGGCGGTCGAGGGTGCCGTCGGCACGGCGCCGCAGGCGCGTGAGGACTCCCCGGGGGCGCAGCATTTCACTGCCTCCTATGAGGAGAGCTTCGGCCAGTTGCCGCCCAAACCGTTCATGGATACCGCCTACGACGCCGTCTACGTACTGGCGCTGGCTGCCCAGAAGGCCGGGTCCGTCGACTCCGTGGCGATCCGCGACAACCTCCGTGACGTCGCCAACCCGCCGGGCGAGCAGGTTGGCCCCGGCGAATTCGCCAAGGCCCTCGAGCTTCTCGAGCAGGGTGAGGACATCGACTACCAGGGCGCGTCCGGTTCGGTGAACTTCGACGACAACGGTGACGTGCCCGGCACCTTCGCCCACTGGGCGTTCGAGGGTGGGGAGATCGTCACCAAGAAGGTCTTCGAGCCGAGCAGCTAGGCGCAAGGCGTCAAAGGCTCAAACAAAAAACCCCGGATGGCCGGGGTTTTTTTGTTTGAGTGGAAAGTCCCAATGAGTGGAAAGTCCCAAGTAGCAAGTTCAAAGTATCGGGTCCCGGGGTCCGGGTTCCGAGTGGCCGATATCCGGTCCCTGAAACCCGAAACCCGAAACCCGACCGACTAACGGTCAGCCACGGAGTCCGTCCGCCGCAATCCGCCGCTTGCGACTTTCAACTTTCAGCTTTCTACTCCTGCTCGTTCCCCGCCTTCTCACGCCGCGCGATCAACCGTGGCGCTTTCTCCGGCAGCAGGCCCTCGGGCCGGGTCACCAGGATTACCTGCAGCAGTGCGCCGATGAGCAGCACCCGCAACGCGGCGGCCTGGGTGGAGTAGCCCGATGGCAGCAGGCCGGTGAGCATTTCCGTGCCGGACCACAGGCCCCAGACGATCACCGCACCCAGCAATGCGCCGCGGTTGTTGCCGCTGCCGCCGGCGATGAGCATTACCCACACCAGAAACGTTCCGTAAAGCGGACGGAAAGCCTCGGGGCTGACGAAGCCGAAGAAGTGCACGTACAGCCCGCCGCCCAGGCCCATGATCGCCGAGCCCACCGTGAACGCCTGCAGCCGGAACCGGGCGACGTTCTTGCCGGAGGCCGCCGAGGCGGGCTCGTTCTCGCGGATGGCGCGCAGCACGCGTCCCCAGGGCGACATATAGGCCCGCTCCACGAGGAAATACACCGCCACCACGAACAGCACCACGATCACCAGATAGGTGATCGGAGTGTCCAGTGGCGTGTCCGCGAGGGGCCGCGGAATGGCGGGAATGCCCCTGACACCGTTGGTGAGCCATTCCTCGTTCTTCAGCACCAGCCGGATGATCTCGGCGATGCCGATGGTGGCGATCGCGAGATAGTCGGTGCGCAGCCGTGCCGTAATCAGGCCGATGAGCCAGCCGATCAGTGCCGAGGTGACAATGGCGCCGATGAGGCCGACGAGGAACGGGGCGCCGAAGCCACCGACATAGGCCGGGCTCCCGGGGGTGGTGAGAATCGCGCTGGTGTAGGCGCCCACGGCGAAGAAGCCGGCGATGCCGATGTTGAACTGCCCCGTGAAGCCCCACTGCATGTTCAGCCCCAGAGCGAGCACGGCGTAAATGCCGGCGAACGTGAGGAACGAGACCAGGTAGGCAGCTATGCCGGTGATTTCCATCACAGCGTCCCCTTGAAGATACCCTGAGGGCGTACGATGAGCATGGCGACCATGATGGCGAACGCCACCGCCGGCTTGTAGGCACCGGGGATGATCAGGGTCGACATCTCCATGGCGATGCCGATGATCATGCCGCCGGCAATGGCGCCGTAAGGCCGGCCGATGCCACCAAGAATCGCGGCGGCGAATACCGGCAGCAGCGCCGTCCACCCCATGACGGGATAGAGCCGGGTGTCGATGCCGAGAAACACGCCGGCCGCGGCGGCGAGCGCCCCGCCGATGATCCACGTCCAGGTGATCACCCGTTCGGCCGGGATGCCGGTGACCAGGGCGAGGTCCATGTTGTCCGACATGGCGCGCATCGCCTTGCCGATCTTGGTGCGGGTGAGAAACAGGTGCACGGCGACCACCAGCACCACGGCGATCAGCACGATCCATACGTGATCGGGCTTGATGCGTAGTCCGCCGAGAATGTCCAGCCGCCAGGGAAACTGGATGCCCGTGGCGTAGGACTGGTTCTCCGAGCCCCAGACGAGTTGCACGACGCTTCGCAGCACCAGCGCCATGCCGAACGACGAGATCAGGAGGATCACCGGCTGGGTTCGGCGGATCCGTCGGTAGAGCACCTGGTCGATGGTGACCGCCACGACGGCCATGCCGATCATGGCGGCGGGCAGCGCCCACCAGGGCGACAGCCCGAAAGCGGATATGAACGCGAGTCCGATATAGGCACCCAGCGTCATGAAGTCGCCATGGGCGAAGTGGGCGAAACGGAGGATGCCGAAGATCATCGACACCCCGATTGCCCCCATGGTCAGAACGCTGCCGAGCACGACGCCGTAGATCAATAGCTGTGCGATTTCGTTCATCGGCGTCAGCCCCCCAGGAACATCTCGGCCACTTCCTGGTTCGCCAGGAGGTTGGCCCCGGTATCTTCGAAACGGTTGCGGCCGGTGGCCAGCACGTAGCCGCGGTCGGCGATGGCGAGTGCCTGTTTGGCGTTCTGCTCGACCATGAGCACGCCTATGCCGAGCGAGCGGATCTCCTGGATGCGCTCGAAGGTCTCGTCGATTAGCATCGGCGATAGCCCGGCGGTGGGCTCGTCGAGCATCAGGAGCTTGGGGTCGATCATCAATGCACGGCCCATGGCGACCATCTGCCGCTCGCCGCCGGACATCAGCCCCGCCTGCTGGTGGCGACGCTCCTTGAGCTTCGGAAAGAGCTCGTAGACGTGCTCCATGCGGTCGCTGAGGTCACCGGAGAGGAGGTAGGCGCCCATCTCCAGATTCTCCCGCACGGTCATGGATGGAAAGACGTTGCGCTCCTGGGGCACGTAGGCGATGCCCCGGCGTACCATTTTTTCCGGTTTGGCGTTGGTGATGTCCTCGTCGAGGTAGGTCACCTTGCCTTCGCGCACGTGCAGCAGCCCGAATATCGCCTTCATGGCGGTGGATTTGCCCGCACCGTTGGGGCCGACGATGACCACGATCTCGTCGGATTCCACGCGGATGTTGGTGCCGTTGAGGATGTCGGCGCCCCCGTAGCCGCCGTAAAGTGCCTGTGCCTGCAGCAGTGTGCCCATTACGCCCCCATTTGCCCGCTCATGCCGCCGCCGAGATAGGCGTCGCGGACCTGTTCGTTGCGTCGCAGCTCCTCCATGCTGCCGGAGGCGATGACCTCGCCGTTGGCCATGACGTGCACCGGCTCGCACAGGGTGGAGATGAGGTCCATGTCGTGCTCGATGACGCAGAACGTGTAGCCACGTTCGCTGTTGAGTCGCTGAATGGCCGCCGAGATCCTGCCGAGCAGGGTGCGGTTGACGCCGGCGCCGGGTTCGTCCAGAAGAACCGCCCGGGCATCGGTCATCATGGCGCGCCCCAGGTCGAGGAGTTTCTTCTGCCCGCCGGAGAGGTTGCCCGCGAGCTCACCGGCCAGGTGCGAGATCTCGAGGAAGTCGAGCACGTCCTCGACGCGCTCGAGGATGTCGCCGTCCTCGCGGCGGACCTGCCCCCAGCGCAGCCACGATTTGAACAGATTCTCCCCGGACTGACCGGCGGGTACGACCATGAGGTTCTCGCGTACGGTCATGCGCGAGAATTCGTGTGGAATCTGGAAAGTGCGGACGAGGCCCTTGTGGAAGAGGCGGTGGGGCGGGATGCCGGTGATGTCTTCCTGTTCCAGGAAGATACGGCCGGTGTCGGGCGGGATCAGGCCGGCGATGATGTTGAACAGCGTGCTCTTGCCCGCGCCGTTCGGGCCGATCAGCCCCGTGATGCTGCCCCGGGTCACTTCCAGCGAGACCCCGCGTACCGCCTGGAGACCACCGAAGGCCTTCGAGACGTTGTCTACCCTGATCAAGGCGAATATCCCCTCTGCCAGACCTTATAATGTGAGTTCGCTCCGGCCGTGAATCCGTTCCGCCGGGCGTGCACGACGGCGTTTGGCCGTATCGGTGCACGTGCTCCCCTCCTTTTGCCCCGGTATAGCGTCATGATGACGCATAGCCGGCGACAAAACCCGCGATTCTAAGCAAAGCGTCGCAGATCTCAATCTGCATCGCATCACGGTACCAGTACGGCTGAGCATCGCTGTAGTGCTGACGTAGCGAAAACCTGTGGCGCTGACGCAACGTCATGAAAAAAAAGCGACGAAAGTGGTGTGTTGACCTTGATTTTTTCCGCATCAATTGAACTATACTCAAGCTGACAGCGCCGTTTGCTGTTGCTGGAAAACCACAGACGAATAACCAGGAGGAAGCGTCATGGCGGGAACACGACTGCGCACTACCGCCATCGGTGTCGGCTCCGCTCTGGCCCTGGCGGCCGCGGGGCAGGCCGGCGCGGTGCAGTTTCAGGCGGGCGACACCACCGTGTCCTTGGGCGGCTATCTCAAGGGCGATTTCATTTACAACGTCAATGAGGACCTGGGCGACACGCTGAATACCCGCGCGATCAACGTGGGTGACGCCGAGGACAACGAGATCGAGGGGCACACCCGGGTGCATGCCCGGCAATCGCGGCTGTCCCTGCAGACCACCACCGAGAACCTCGGCGGCAGCGATCTCACGACCCGCCTGGAGGGCGATTTCTTCGGTGGCGGCGGTAACGAGGTATTCTCCAATTCCAACAGCTTCCGTATCCGCCATGCCTACGGCAGCTGGAACGGCATCCTGGCCGGCCAGACCTGGTCGAACTTCATGTACCTGATCGCACTGCCGCCGACGCTGGACTTCGCCGGCCCCGCCGGTCAGTCGTTCATCCGTCAGGGCCAGATGCGGTATACGGTCGGTGGCTTCTCGGTCTCCCTGGAGAATCCGGAGAGCCTCATCGTCGGCAGCGTGAGTGACGGTTCCACCGGCGTGGCGGATCTCAATACCGTCGCGAGCAAGGATCCCCTCCCGGATCTCACCCTTGCCTATCGTGGCAGTGCCGGCTCGTTCAGCTACTCGGTGGCCGGTCTGGCCCGGCAGCTCGAGGTCGACGACGGCAGCGACAGCGAGAGCACGGCGGGCTTCGGTGTCATGGGTGCGGCGCGCTGGACCATGGGCGGCACGACACTCGCCGGTGGTGTGGTCTATGGCGACGGTATCGGCCGCTATGTCTACGAGGGCGTGGAGCGGGCCGCGTTCATCGACAGTGACGGTGACCTCGAGGCCATCGAGCAGCTGGGCACCGTGCTGTGGGCCCAGCAGGAGCTCACGCCGACCACCAGCGTGCTGTTGGCCTGGGGTCACACGGACTCCGACGTGGACGATCTCGTCGATACGTACGGCAACGACTCCGTGCAGGAGACCTCCGATACCATTCACGCGAATATCCAGTATTCGCCCGTCAGCCGCATCACCTATGGTCTGAGCTACCAGTATGCCCAGCGCGAGACCCAGGGTGGGGCGGACGGCGACGCCAGCCGCGTGCAGTTCAGCGGTCAGTACAGCTTCTAACCACCGCGGCGAAACGCGCTACCATGGCCCCGGCTGATGCCGGGGTTTCTTTTTTGCCCCCGCGAACCGCAGAGAGGAGGTGGCGTGGCGAGAGGCAGTGCCTCGCAGCGTGTGGCGGAGCTGGTACGCAAAGGGGTCAGTGCCCATGAGCGCGGTGACCTGACGCGCGCTGCCGAGCGCTATCGACGGGCATTGCGTCAGGTCCCCGACCAGCCCGACGCGTTGCACTTGCTGGGTGTCGTTCATCACCAGCGTGGCCGCCAGCACGACGCCGAGCGCCTCTTGCGCAAAGCTGCCGAACGCCTCCCCCGCCACGCCCCCGTTTTCACGCATCTTGGCGAGGTTCTGCTCGCCCTCCACCGGCCCGCCGAGGCTCTGGACGCTTACGAGCGGGCCGTGGCCATCGCCCCGGGAGACTGGGCGGCACATGCCGGTTGCGGCGACGCGCAGAAGATGCTGGGCCGCGCGGAAGCGGCGGTGACCGCCTATGATCGTGCTCTGGCGGTGCACCCGGGGGCGCGCGACGTCGTCATCGCCCGCGCGGAAGCGCTGACTGCTGCCCGGCGCGAGCACGAGGCCATGCGTGCGCTCGCTCCGATGCTCGACGAAACCGACGGCGATACGATGCGCCAGGCTCGCCTTGCCTATGCGCGGGCGGCCCGGGAGGTGCGTGACTGGGACGCGGCCGTGGCAGCGCTGGAACCGCTTGCCGACGCACGCGATAGGGACGCGCTCGTGATCCTGGTGCGTTGTCTGCGCGCTGCGGGACGGCGCATTGCGGCACTCGCCCGGCTTCGCGAAGCGGATGGCGATGCCACGGTGGCGGATCTGCGGGGGCAGCTTCTCGAGGAGCTCGGTGAGGTCGAGCAGGCGCGGGCCGTATACGTGGCCGCTGCCGACCAGGGCGAGGACCGGGCGGCGGCCGCATGGCGGGTGCGTGCCGGGCAGGCGGCGTTGTTTCTCGGCGAGCGCGATCGTGCCGTCGTGGATTTCCGTGATGCGCTGGAGATGCGCCCTGATATCGCGGCTGCCTGGGACGGACTCGCCGCCGCCCAGTCCCTGAGCGCCGATGATGAGCAAGTGATTCGCCGCTTGCTGGATGCCGGCGAGCTGCCGGCGGGGGAGGCGGCGACGTTGTGGTTCACGCTGGGACGGTACTACGAAGGACTGCACGACTGGGCGGCGGCCTTCACGGCCTATGAGCGGGGTAACGGGATCGCCCGTACGCAGCGGCCTTTCGATCGCCGTGCATTCGCCACCCTGCTCGATGCCGTCGCCGCCGACCTCGAAGCAGGCGAGCCGGCCGCCGAACCCGGCGCCGGTCCGGCGCCGGTGTTCATCGTCGGTCTGCCGCGATCGGGGACGACGCTGGTGGAACGAATCCTGGCCGCGCATCCCGACGTGGTCGCCGGCGGCGAGCGCGATGACCTGCCGGGAGTGATCGCCGATCTGGAGGCACGCGTCGGCACGTCCTACCCGGATGTGCTCGCGCGGATGAACCGCGATCATTGGCGACAGGTGCGGGATGACTACCAGGCACGCCTCGCCGGTGCCGGGCTCGCTACCGTCAGCTGCTTTACCGACAAGCTGCCTTCGAACCTCCTGCGCCTGCCGGTGCTGCGGCGCGTGGCGCCCGGTGCACGCATCGTCCACGTTTCGCGTGACGCCGGCGACGTCGGCGTGTCGTGCTTCGCCACGCACTTCTCCCGGGGGCAGGGGTTCAGCTATGACCTCGGTGACCTCGGGTGGGTGGTCGCCCGCCACGAGCGACTGGCCCGGCGGCTGCGTTCCGCAGCGCCTGCCGGCTGGCACGAGGTGCGATACGAGACGCTTGTCCGGGAGCCGGAGGCCGGCATCCGGGCGTTGCTCGCCGCCTGCGGCTTGTCCTTCGATCCGGCCTGTCTGGCCCCGGAACGGGCCGGCGGGGCGGTTCGCACGGCCAGCCACGCCCAGGTTCGCCGGCCCATCGACGGCGCAGCGGTGGGGCGTTCGCAGTACTATGCCGAGTGGCTGGATCCCTTCTGGGCGGGGTATCGCCAGGGCAGTTGAGGCGGTGGAGCGGGCCGGGGCCGTTCCGGTGTTCGGCATTGCCGTCGTACCATGCCGGGACCAGGTGGAGGAGAGCGGGAATGGAGATGGACGTGGCCTCGGTGCAGGCCTTTCTGGACGAGCATTTCCCCCAGGGCTATGGCCGCGTCGAAGCGGTGGCGCCGCAGACCGCGCGCCTGCGGCTGACCGTCGCCGACGAGCATCTGCGTCCCGGGGGAACCGTTTCCGGGCCGACCATGATGGGCCTTGCCGATACCGCCATATACGTGGCCATCCTCGCCAACGTGGGCCCCGTGGCAGCGGCGGTGACTACCAATCTCAATGCCAACTTCCTGCGCCGCCCGCCGGTGCGGGATCTGCTAGCCGATGCGCGGCTGCTCAAGGTCGGCCGGCGGCTGGCCGTCGGCGAGGTGAGTATCCACACCGACGGTGACGCCGAGCCCGTTGCCCACGTCACCGCGACCTATTCGCTGCCGCCACGGTAGCCGGAGGGGGCGTGCAGACCACGGTGCGCGGGTTTCGCCGCGATCACGAGGGCCACTGGGTGATGGAGCTCGCGTGCGGGCATACGCAGCACGTGCGTCACCAGCCACCGTGGATTCGCCGCGATTGGGTGACAACGGCGCTGGGTCGCCGGGCGATGCTCGGCCGCGTGACGGTCTGCGGCTGGTGCGCCCGGATGGCTACCGCGCGCGATGTATCGGAGGGAGACTGACCATGTTGATGAAATCGGACGAATCCGCCGTACTCGTGGTGGACGTTCAGGAGAAGCTCGTGCCGGCGATCCACGATCACGGCAATGTCCTCGACAGCATCGAATGGCTGCTCGGTGTCGCCGGTGTGCTCTCGGTGCCCATGGTGGCGACGGAGCAGTATCCCCATGGGTTGGGGTACACGGTTGCGCAGCTTGCCACCTATCTGAACGAGGATGCCATCGCCGAGAAGGTGGCGTTCTCCGCCATGGCCGAACCGCAGGCCCGGGAGCTCATTACCGACGTCGACCGGCGTCAGGTCCTGGTGTGCGGTATCGAGGCGCACGTGTGTGTGCTGCAGACCGCTGTGGGGCTCAAGGAGGCCGGCTACGAGGTGTTCGTGGTGGGTGATGCCGTGGGCTCGCGTAATCCCGGCGACCGGGAGATGGCGCTCGCACGGTTACGCGGTATGGGGGTGGAGGTGGTGACCCGCGAGATGGCGGCCTTCGAGTGGCTGCAGCGCGCAGGAACCGATGAGTTCCGGGAGATCAGCCGCGATTTCCTGCGCTGAACCGGCGTCGCCGGCGAGCGGTGTCGCTGCAGGGCCGAGGCACACGGCCCGCCCCCCTGCCAGGGGCGGCGGGCCCGCGCTGAACGCGTACGGGTAGACCTACGCGAGAGCGCCTACTGATGCACGTGGCCGTGCTCGAGCTCCTCGTCGGAAGCCTCGCGCACCTCGCTGACCTTCACCTCGAAGTTCAGGGTCTGGCCGGCGAGCGGGTGGTTGGCGTCCACGGTCACCTTGTCGTCCTCGACGGCAGCCACGGTGACGATCTGGGTGCCGCCCTCGGTCTGCGCCTGGAAGCGCATACCGGGCTCCACCTTGTCGACGCCCTGGAACATTTCCAGCGGGACGTCCTGCTGGAGTCGATCGTCACGCTCGCCGTAAGCCTCTTCCGGCGGCACCGTCACAGACAGGTCGTCGCCCGGCTCCTTGCCCTCGAGCGCGTTCTCCAGCCCCGGAATGATGTTGCCGGCGCCGTGCACATACTGCAGCGGCTCGCCTTCGGGGGAGGTGTCGAGCACTTCACCCTCGCTGTCGCGCAGGGTGTAGTTGATCGCGACGACCTTGTCCTTAGAGATCTGCATATAAACCTCTGGAGAGCGGTTGAGTTGATGCAATAGTGTAGCTGTCCGGCAGCCCGCACCCCAAATACGTCTTCTGCCCGCCCCGATGGGTGGTCAGCGAACCGGGCCGAGGCGGTAGCGGGCGGCGAATTCCTGGAGCAATGTCCGGGTCGCCGGTGACAGGTCCACGAACTCGAACCCCACACGGTGGAACACGGCGTTGCGGTCCTTGCGGTTCCAGACGCAGCGCGCCTGCAGGGTCAGCTCGTCGTTGCCTTCGACGGGTTCCTGCAGCTTGATGCGCATCGGATAGATCGCCGATTCTTCCAGCGGTTCCCGCGCCTCGAGCATGCCGCCGTCGACGTTGATATCCGTGAGGTAGCCGAGCAGCTCGCCGGTCTCTTCGTGGTAGACGGGGAAGAATTGATCGACCACATCACGCGGTCGTCGTCTGGCATCGCGCATTGCGTACCCCCACGATTGAAATCTGTCCCCAGTATCGGAACTATGGGTGGGGTTGGGCGCTTTGTCCACACTGTGAGGGCGGCTGGACGTCATCGGGGACCGCCCCCCACAGGCTTCGGCAGGGATGGAAGCAGGGATGGACGGACGGTTGGGCAACCGTACCCTGGTGCAACGTCGCCACCAGGTCATGGAGCGGGACACGGGACGCACGTTGGGGTGGGTGGTGAACCTCTCCCGGTCGAGCCTGGTGCTGGTCGGCCCTTCGCCAGTCACCGAGCAGGTATGTCTCGAGCTGGTCGTGTGGCTGCCCGGCGCGAGCGGCGATTCGCATGCCGTGCGGCTGACGGCGCGGGCGCGCTGGTGTCGGCCATCGCGTTACAATAACGAATTCGGCGTCGGCCTGGAGATCGAGTCGGTGATGCCGGAGGACGTCCACCTGCTGGATGCCGCCGTGTGCGAGCGCGGTGCCGAGTCTTCCGATGCCTCCGACGGCGATTGAGTAGCTGCCGGGATAGTGGCCGGCGCCGCCGATATATCGATTTGCACCGAGGAGCGAGCCGTGTCAGCCCCCCAAACGCCCCCTGTTGCCTTGCGCCGCCCCCGGGAGAGCACTCACCACGGTCATACGCGCGTCGACGAGTACGCCTGGCTGCGCGACGACAACTGGCGCGAGGCGATGCGCGATCCGAGCCGACTCGACCCGGTCATCCGCGAGCACCTGAATGCGGAGAACGCCTACGCGGAGGCGGTCATGGCGCCGACGCAGGCGCTGCGCACGACGCTGTTCGAGGAGCTGCGCGGGCGCATCCGCGAGGACGACGCGAGCGTACCGTTGCGCGATGGCGACTGGTATTACTATGCCCGCTACCGCCAGGGCGGCGAGCATCCCATTCTCTGCCGCCGTCACGGCGAGAGCGGCACCGAGGTCGTCATGCTCGATGGCGACGCCGAGGCCGAGGGCCATGCCTATTTCCGCATCGGCGGCGTCGAGCACAGCCCCGACCACCGCTATCTCGCCTATGCCCTCGACACGGTGGGGGCGGAGGTCTACGAGATTCGCGTGCGCGACCTGATTACCGGTGAAGACCTCGCCGACCGCCTCGTTGACACCAACGGTGCTTTCGAGTGGGCGGCGGACTCGCGCACACTGCTGTATACATGCCTGGACGGCGAGCATCGCCCCAGGTGGGTGTACCGCCATCGTCTCGGGGCAGGGGAGGGCGATCCGCTGGTCTACGAGGAGCCCGACCCGGGTTTCTTCGTGGGCGTGGACAAGACCGAGAGCGGCCGGTTCCTGCTCATCGACAGCCACGACCACACCACTTCGGAGATTCGGTATCTCCCCGCCGACGCCCCCGATTCGACGCCGGTCGTGTTCGCCGTCCGCGAGCCGGGCGTGGAGTACGACATCTCCGATCACGGCGAGCACTGGCTGATCCGGACCAACGCCGGCGCCGCCGAGGATTTCTGCATCTGCCGCGCGCCCCTCGCCGATCACTCGCCGGCGCGCTGGCAGGCGCTGGTCGAGCATCATTCCGGCCGTCTCGTCCAGGGCATGCTGGTGTTCCGTGACTGGCTGGTGCGCCAGGAGCTGGTGGACGCGTTGCCGCGACTGGTGGTTCGGCACATGGAAACCGGCGAGGAGCACACCATCGCCTTCGAAGAGGCGTGCTACAGCCTCGGCATGGCGGCGGGTTACGAATACGCCACGAACACCCTGCGTTTCGCCTACAGCTCGTTCACCACGCCCGACGAGGTGTACGACTACGATATGGCCCATCGTGAACGGGTCCTGCGCAAGCGCACCGAGGTGCCCTCCGGCCACGAGCCGTCGCGCTACGTCAGCGCCCGGTTGATGGCGACGGCGCCGGACGGTGAGCTGGTGCCCGTGTCGCTTTTCCACCGGCGCGACCTCACGCCTGACGCGGACACACCGGTTCTGCTCTACGGTTACGGCGCCTATGGCATGAGCGACCTGCCCGCGTTCAGCCCCAACCGGCTGTCTCTGGTCGATCGCGGCTTCGTCTACGCCATCGCCCACGTGCGCGGGGGCATGGAGCGGGGGTATCGCTGGTACCGCGAGGGCAAGCTCGCCGGCAAGCCGAATACCTTCAGCGACTACATCGCCGCCGCGGAAGCCCTGATCGACGCCGGCTACACCGGCGCCGGGCGGATCGCCGCCCACGGTGGCAGCGCCGGCGGCATGCTGGTCGGTGCCGCGCTCAATCAGCGTCCCGAGCTCTTCCACGCCGCCGTGGCGGACGTGCCTTTCGTGGACGTGCTCAATACCATGCTCGATGAGACCCTGCCACTGACGCCGCCGGAATGGCCGGAGTGGGGCAATCCCATCGAGGATCCCGAGGCCTATCGCACCATCCTCGGCTATTCGCCGTACGACAATGTGGCCGCGAAGGCATACCCGAACCTGCTCGTCACCGCCGGCGTCTCCGACCCGCGGGTGACCTATTGGGAACCGGCCAAATGGGTGGCGCGGCTGCGAGCGTGCAAGACCGACGACCGGCTGCTCGTGCTGCATACCAACATGAGCGCCGGTCACGGGGGGCCCGGGGGCCGCTTCCAGTACCTGGAGGAGGTGGCCTACCGGTACGCATTCCTGCTCCACGTCTACGCCCTGACCTGAGATGCGCGACCTGCGTGCGCTGACGCGGCAATGGCGGGTGCTGATCGCCGTGGCGGTGCTGTTGGCGGTCGCCGCGGTCGCGGTGTTCGCCGGCAACCAGATACTCGCGCTCAAGGACCGACTCGCCGGAGAGCCGGTATGGCTGCAGTGGCTGGTGGCGGCCGTTGGCGTTGCCGTGCTGGGCGCGATCGCCGTGGGGCTCAAGCGTACGCTTTTCCCGCCCCCTCGTAGGGAGACGTCGGCACATCCATCGGTGCCGGACGAAGCCGAGCTGCGTTCGCGGGTAACGCACTGGCAGGCAAGGGGCGTGGATGTGAAAGGGGCCACCGCCGAGCTCGAGGAGCTGGATCGCCGCCGCGGTGAGACGGCCGTCTACGTCGCCGTCTATGGCGTCATCAGTAGCGGCAAGTCAGCGCTCATTCGCGCTCTGGCGCCGGGGGCGTCCGCGGACTCCGACGTCACGGGCGGCACCACGGAGCGGGTGACGCACCATGAATGGCGTTCCGGCGACGGCGACCGACTGGTGCTCGCCGACGTCCCCGGGTTCGGCCAGGTGGACGGCGGTGGAGAGATCGCCGCCCGAGACGAAGCCGAGCGTGCGGACGTGGTGCTCTTCGTCGCCGAGGGCGATCTTACCCGCCCGGAATTTCGGGCGCTCGAGCGCCTGCGCGGGCTCGGCAAGCCGCTGGTGGTGGCGGTGAACAAGATGGACCGCTATCGCCAGAACGAGCGGACGGCCGTGCTGGAGCGCCTGCGGGAACGCGTCGGATCGATGGTGCCGGTGGTGCCTGTCGTTGCCGGCGGTACCATCGAGTTGATCCGCCGGGACGCGAGCGGCCGCGAGGAACGGGTCGAGCGTGAGCGCCCGCCGGACGTCCGCGGGCTTCGCCGTGCCCTGCAACGTGTGCGTGACGATGCCGCCGGCCTCGGCGAACGCCGCGACCGGGCGGTGTTCCTGCTCACCGCGCGCAAGCTGGAGGGCGCAGTCCGGGCGCACCGGCGCGATGCGGCGGAGGCGCTGGTGGAGCGCTACGCGCGGCGGGCGGTGGTGGGCGCGCTGGCCGCCGTCGCCCCCGGCAGTGACCTCGTCATTCAGGGCGGGCTCGCCACGGCGCTGGTGCGTGAGCTGTGTACGCTCTACGAGATCTCCTGGCGCGAGGTCGCCGTCGAGCGGTTCATCACCGGCCTGCGTGAGCGTACCCGCACCGCCACGCCGCTGCTGCTCGGTGTGGCGGGCAATGCATTGAAGGCTTTTCCCGGGGTGGGCACGCTCGCCGGCGGCGTGGTACACGCCGTTGCCTACGGCCTGCTGTTCCGCACCGTCGGTCGCGCCCTGGTGGACTCCCTGGAGGCGCGCGGCGAGTTGCGTGCCGACGACGCCCTGGAACGATTCGAGGAGGCATTGCGTGAGGATATGGCGAAGCCTGCGCGGGGGCTGGCGCAAGTGGCGCTCGCGGACCGCGGCAGCAGCGCCCGCGACTCCGGCTGAGGCGCAGACGCAGGGCGCGGCCGGCGAGGACACGCCGCTGGTGCAGGTACGCACGAGCCTCGAGGCCCTGCTCGACGACCCGCGCGTGCCCGAGGCGGTGCGTGAGGAGCTTGCAGACGAGTACCGCAGCGTGGCCGACATGCTCGATCGCCTGGAGAACGGTCACGTTTACATCGCCGCGGTGGGTCGGGTCAGCGCGGGCAAATCGTCGCTGTTGAACGCCCTGCTCGGGTGGCCCGCATTCGCCACCAGTGCGCTCCATGGCGAGACGCGGCGTGCCGACCGCGAGGTCTGGCGCGAGAGCGATGACGGCCACGTGTTCCTCTACGACACGCCGGGCATCGACGAGGTCGCCGGTGAAGGGCGCGAGGCGCTTGCTTTGCGTACCGCCGCGTCCGCCGATCTGGTGCTGTTCGTCGCCGACGGTGATCTGACTCGCGGCGAGTACCAGGCATTGCAGGCGGTCTCTGCGGAACGGCGCCCCGTGATCCTGGCGCTCAACAAGGCGGATCGCTATACCGAGGACGAGCGCGAGCGATTGCTCGCTCGCCTGCGCGAGCACGCGGCCGGGCTGGTCGGTGCGGCGAATGTGCTCGCTTGTGCCGCCGATCCCGCACCGCGACGGGTCATTCTCGTGGACGCCGACGGCAGCGAGCGGGAGCGTGAGGAGCAACCGCCGCCGGCGATGACGGATCTCGTCGAGCGTCTCTGGGGCGTGATCGAGCAGGAGGGCAAGGCACTTGCCGCCCTCAACGCCGGCCTTTTCGCCAGCCGGCTCAGCGACCGGGTAAGCGAGCGTATCACCGTCCTGCGGCGGGATATCGCCCGGCGGCTGACTGACGCCTATGCCCTGGGCAAGGGGGTAGCGGTGGCGGTCAATCCGGTGCCCGTGGCCGATTTGGCCGGTGCAGCGGCCCTGGACGTCACCCTGATCCTGCATCTCAGCCGCGTTTACGGCCTGCCGGTGACCCGTCGCGAAGCAGGGCGTCTGGTGGCGGTGATCGTCGCGCAGCTCTCGGCCCTGCTGGGAGCGGTGTGGAGCGTGAATCTGTTCGCCTCCCTGGCGAAGCTCGGCACCGGCGGCGCCGCGACCGCGCTCACCGCTTCCGCTCAAGGGGCGGTGGGGTACGCCAGCACCTGGATACTCGGGCGTGTCGCCGAGGACTACTTCCGCCGCGGCGGCAGTTGGGGCGAGCGCGGTCCCAAGCGCGCGGTGGAGGCGGTGCTCGAAGAGCTCGACACCGAGGCCCTGCTCGCCCAGGCCCGCGCGGATATCCGGCGCGCACTGCGCAAGGCGACGTAGAGCGGTGTCTAGCGGAAGGTTTCACGCTTTAAGAGCAAAGAGCAAAGAGCAAAGAGCAAAGAGCAAAGAGCAAAGAGCAAAGAGCAAAGAGCAAAGAGCAAAGAGCAAAGAGCA